>CAZAIZ010000323.1:0-2670 GCA_964485275.1 uncultured Pedosphaera sp. | reverse complement strand
CGATGCCGTATTTCTTGGCCAGTGTGGTCACTTCCTCCTTGAGTTCCTTGTTTTCCCCGTGCAACCGGATTTGATCCAGCAGATATCCCACCCGGCGGGTGGCCCATAGCCGCGGAATAAAATCGTGCTTATCAGACTTGTCAACAAACTCAACCGGGTACTCTTTTTTCACCGGCTTGCCATTAACCTGACCGGCCAGTAACAGGTCCCCTTTACCCTTGCCTGAATAGCGGCCCACGACCACCAGCTGGTCTCCCTTGAATACATCAGGCAGTGGGGCAGGATAAAACTGCTTCAAGTTGGCTTCCCATGAAACCACCACATCCGGATCAGCCAAAACCGGTTCATTGATTTTGGTATAGAACTGGGAAACCTTCACTTCGATGTCCTCACTGGGCAGGACATACTGGCTAAAAGCACGGGTGGATTCAGTAATCTTGTCCAGAAGGTGGGTATTGACGTCATTACCAATCCCGAAACAAAAGACACGGGTTTTACCTGCTTCATCCTTTACGTTCTGCACAATCTGTTTCTCCCCGGTAATGCCAACGGTTGGGCGTCCATCAGTCAAAAAGATCACCACAAAAGGACGTCTACTGTCCTTGGGGCGGAGCTTCAGGGTCGCCGCCATGGCATCATTAATGGCCGTTCCGCCAATCGGCTTTAAACCTCCAACAAATTTCAGGGCCTTTTCACGACTGGCCTTGGAGACTTCCTTGAGGCCTGAGAAGAGCGTTTCGGCCTCGGTGGAAAAACGCACCACTTCAAACCGGTCTCCCTCATTCAGGTTGTGCAGGCAGAATTCCAGAGCCTTCTTGGCCTGTTCAATTTTTTTGCCGGCCATGGAACCAGAAGTATCGAGCACAAACGCTACGTCCTTCTCCACTACCTTGTCCTGCTTCACGTCAATCCCGGGTGAAAGCAACAGCAGAAAGTAACCATCCTTGTCCGGGTCAGGTCGGTGGGTTAAGAGGTTGAGGCCCAGCTCGGTTTTCTGCGGGGTGAAATAAATCGCAAAGTTGTCCTCGGGCAGAGCATTCTTCTCCTCATAACCAATCACCGCCCTCTTTGCTCCATCACGCTTGATTTCCACTTCATGGCTGGGCGAATAGATGGACTTGAGAGGGGTCTGGGACTCTATCTCCATTTTCACGCTCAGCGTCTTGATGGGTTTGGCTGAATATTTTCCCGTATTGAGTGGGTACTTGTAGCTGACCAACCCACTGTCCTTCTTAAGCACCTGCTTGTAGGTTACTCGGGTGCGCTTGGTACTATTGGGTTCAATGGGAAAAATACGCACCTTGTAGAGATCATGCTCGGCATACTCGAGTAGGGCTGGATCCTGCGCGTTACGCACGATGTCCTCATAAATCTTGCGCGCCTTCTCGGCCTTCAGGAGCTCGGCCTTTTGCATCTCGCCATTGATATCCATTCGAAAATCCGTCAAAACCGCGCCCTTGGGTACCGGAAAAATAAAGTGGCCCTCCAGCCGGCTGCGGTTGGGATTATAAAAGACCTGCTTAACAGTCGTCTCGGCAATCTGGTCAGTCACCTTGATGCTGACCTTTTGCTCCTGCACCTCCATCGGGGCAAACCGGTACACCCGCGGACGCGGCATCGGCCACGGGCGGGGAGGACGGATGGGGTGATCGATAATGGGCGGCCGGGGTGCCGGGAGAACCCGGACATCTGAAACAACGATCAAACCGCCGGCCTGAGCCTGAAAAAACGGGGCAAAGATGGCCAATAAAAGGAATAGGGAAACCAGTTTAGTTTTCATAATGGGGTAGACGTTCAGTTGGCCTAAAATACTCCCATTTTTGGGTTCGTCACGCCTTTTGCGATACTTGACCCGATTGAGCTGGCCTCCCACACTCCTGCCCATGCTCAAGCACACCTTTGCTGTTCTGATATTATTGGCTCTGTCACTTTCAGCCGCCGAATATAAGATTCACACTTGGACCAAGCATCATATCACCCCTCACTTCTGGGCTGAGGGTGGGCACTTCGGTGATTTTAACCATGACGGGAAGGGCGATGTGGTGGTCGGACCCTATTGGTATGCCGGTCCGGACTTTAAAAAGCGCCACATTATTTATACCGATAAAGTTGCACCAAAGGATTCCTTCGAAGTAACAAAGGACGGAAAAAAGATCCAAGCACCTGGCTATCGAGGTGAGCTCAGTGGCAAAAACGGCTATTCCAATAATTTCCTCACCTACACCTATGACTTTAATAGCGACGGCTGGAAAGACGTACTCGTCTTCGGGTGGCCCGGTAAGGAAACGATCTGGTACGAAAATCCAAAGAACAAACCCGGCCTCTGGAAGGCACACGTCATTTTCAAGATCACCGACGGCGAATCACCTGACTTGAAAGATGTCACGGGCGACGGCAAGCCTGAACTATTGGCCTTCCAGAATGGCCACCTTGGCTACGGCGAAGCTGACTGGTCTAACCCAGCGAAAGAATGGAAGTTTGTATCGATCTCTCCCAAAGGAAAATACCAGCGTTACACTCACGGCTATGGAGCCGGCGATGTAAATGGTGATGGCCGTGCTGATATCCTAGAGAAGGACGGTTGGTGGGAGCAGCCCAAGAAGGTTGATGGCGCCCCATGGCGGTTTCATAAAGTTCCCTTCAGCTTGCTACGAGGTGGCGCGCAAATGT
>CAZAIZ010000322.1:0-2680 GCA_964485275.1 uncultured Pedosphaera sp. | reverse complement strand
GTTACGATGATTTCATCGGTGAATTCACTAATTGGCTCAAGCCCGAGACCGGTGTTATCAAGGCCGTTCTCCATATGAATTAGATAGTGTCCTTGCTCTTCAGCTTTCTTGCTGTCAAGAATGCGAGCCAAGTTTGCTCCATTTGGCGTGATTCATCGCAAGGTATTTTCCGGTTTTGATTTCTCAAGTAAGATATGTGGCTCAGGAACAGAATGGGACAGTAATAGCCCAAGGGGTGCTCGGTGTCGGTGAACACCATATTGGCCGTGATAAACGTTGCTCAATTGCATTGGACCGTGATGGTTTAAATCAAGTTCACGCAAAGTTTATTTTGGCTGCCTCTGGGATTATGGTCGAGGAGTTGGCCGGGCAAGGTAGCGTGTATTTGGATGGTGCAATTATTCAGGGGCGCGTGCAGATGATACCTGGTCAGGTTTTGCAATTGGGTGGAGTATTTATTTCATTGATAACGGATGTGAGTGTGGGTTGGGCCCCAGAAGGCCGTGTTGGAGGGGGAAGGTATACATTGCGCCAACTATTGGGTCGCGGTGGTATGGGCGAGGTTTGGTTGGCATTCGATACTACCTTGGGTCTGAGCGTTGCTTTAAAGAAACTGGGGCCAGCCTTGGCAGATGACCCTGAGGCTTTAAGGAATCTTAAGCACGAGGTCTACAATAGCCTCACTTTAACTCACATAAATATTATACGAATATACGATATAGTTCATCTTCCAGGTGAAGTGCCATTTATTTCCATGGAGTACGTGCGGGGGATTGACTTGCATAAACACCTCAAAGCGCAACCCGATGGCTCTTGTAGTTGGGTTGTTATCGAACCTTGGATCAAGCAGTTGGTGGAAGCCTTGAGGCATGCGCATAACCAGAAAATAGTTCACCGTGACTTGAAGCCGGGAAATATTTTTTTGGGAGAAAACAATGTAATTAAGCTGGGTGATTTTGGGATAGCCGGCCCAATCATGACTTCAGCCAGTGGAGATTTACAGCGTTTGGAGCTTTCAGGAACACTTCTCTTCATGAGTCCGCAACAGCTTCGAGGTATACCTCCAAGGGAAAGCGATGATATCTACGCCTTTGGAGCAACAATTTACATGTTACTCACCGGATCACCCCCATTCGATACAGGTGACGATATTGCCAAACAGGTAGAAAACGCTAAGCCAATGTCTCTAAAAGATGCTATGGCCCGCAGGGGTATCAAGAATCATGTTCCTTCATATGTGTCTCGTTTGGTTCGTCAATGTCTGGCCAAGGAGCCCACTGGTCGACCCATGACCATGGCCGCTATAAGTCATTGGCTAGACACAGAGGGTGGTGATTCATCTGCTCTTCCTGAAGAGGTTGAAGGCGTATGGGCTAGGATTGTCAGGGGCAAAAGGCTGATTTTTGGGTCGAGTAGAAAGGATCGTTACTCCAGTGCGGGTCGTGTTGCTAAGGCAAGAGAACTTTATCAAGAGGGAAGGATCAGCGAAGTTGAGCGTGATCATTATATAAAAATGGAGGAAAAACCATGGCTTGGTCTGGCTGTCTGGCTGGTGTTGCCTGTTGGGTTATTTATGCTTTTTTTTGGTGAGGAAGGGTTGCGAACAGAAGATTATGGGGGGCTGCTTGTATGCTTTGGTGTTGTTCTGTTTTTTGTGATATCCGTCATATTATATGTGAAGTTTAATCCCAGGGCCCGAGCTGTTAGTGCGGCAGTGAACGCAGGTGAAATAACAAAGCAAGAAGGGGATACGCTGATTGCGGGGTCTGGCAAGGCTGGAGGCAATATCGCCGGCCAACAAGCAGGTAAAGAAGATGGAGAGGTTTCTTCTGCGATGGGATTTCTAATCTTGTTTGTGTGCATGTTGGTTGCAATCCTCGGCATATTATTTCATGAATGGTACGAAGAAAGAAAGTTTGAGGAGCGTAAACAAATTAATAACACGGGTGTAGTAGAAGGGGGAAAAGATTTAGAATAGAAGCACAGGGGTACTTAGGCTTTCATTATCGTTGGTCGTGCCCTACATTAGGCAGATCAATATGAAACATATCTTAATATTCCTGATGGTTTTTGGGTTTGAAACTGCTTCTTTTGCAGATGACTCAAAAAGTACGGAATCGGTAAAGAAATCAGAATGGAAAAACACCCGGAACTACAAGATTCTTAAGCCCAAGAATTATGATCCGAAGAAAAAATATCCACTAATCCTGTCCCTGCACGGCTTTGGATCTAGTGGGCGCGGGCAGGCTGGGTTTTTTCCCCTAGCAGACTTGGCCGAAAAATACGGTTTTCTCTATTGTTTTCCCAGTGGATTGGATCGCAGTTGGAATGCTACAAACGCCTGTTGTGATTGGGCTGGGAAGAATGATGATTCGACTTATCTACGGAACCTGATCCTTTGGGCGCAAAAAGAATACAGTATAGACAAAAAAAAGGTCTACGTGACTGGGTTATCCAATGGTGGATTCATGAGTTACCGGATGGCTCAGGATCACTCCGATCTTATAGCTGCAATTGTTCCTTTCGCCGGGGTTGGATACAAAAAATGGCCCACGAAGCCATCGGGCCCTGTAAGTGTCTTGCACATTCACGGTACCAAAGATGAGACGGTAAAGTGGAATGGAGGTAGATTTGGGTTCAGGGCTTATCCTTCTGCAGAGGAGAATTTTGATAATTGGCG
>CAZAIZ010000321.1:0-2684 GCA_964485275.1 uncultured Pedosphaera sp. | reverse complement strand
TACACATCGGTCGGTGCACGAAATACGTTTGGCCGTGATATCGTTGATGAACATCTTCACCTTTGCCTGGAGGCAGGACTGAACGTTGAGGGGATAAATGCCGAGGTGATGGCCGGCCAGTGGGAGTTCCAGATCTTCACCAAGGGTGCAGCCGAATGCGGAGACCAGATCTGGATGGCCCGATATATCCTGGAGCGCACCTGTGAGAAGTACGGCGTCGCGGTTGATTGGCATCCCAAGCCGATCAAGGGGGACTGGAATGGTTCAGGTATGCATGCCAACTTCTCCTGCGGTGCGATGCGTGATCCGGGAGGCGAAGAGGTGCACACCAAGATCTGTGAAGAGTTTGGGAAAAACATTGGCGAACATATAGCCGTCTATGGTGCTGATAACGATCAGCGCCTGACAGGAGCGCACGAGACCCAGGCAATTGATAAATTCAGTTATGGGGTTTCTGATCGTGGTGCCTCAATCCGGGTTCCGGTGGCCACCATTCAGGCAGGCTGGAAGGGTCGCCTGGAGGACCGGCGCCCGGCTTCCAATGGTGACCCCTACAAGATTGCGGCAGTGATCATTAAGACCACCAAGAAGGCACTCGCTTAAGCTCGCGGGTCCTCAATCAATCATTTAGCCGGCAGGAAACTGTCGGCTTTTTTCTTTACTGTTGGTTCCAGATGTTTTTCTGGACAGATGGTTTCAGGCCCATTAGGTAAAGCACCTTATGCAGTCAGTAGTCACACTTGACCTTGAAGGGGTTCTGGTACCGGAAATCTGGATTGCCTTCGCGGAGAAAACCGGCATTGATGCATTACGCAAGACCACGCGTGATGAGCCCGATTATGATGTGCTGATGAAGTATCGGCTGGCTATTCTGCGTGAAAACAACCTTAAACTGGGTGATATTAAGGAGGTTATTGGCACCCTCTCGCCTCTGGAGGGGGCAAAGGGTTTCCTGGATGAACTCCGGGAAAAAACCCAAGTGGTTATTTTATCCGATACTTTCCTGCAGTTTGCTGAGCCTTTGATGCGGCAACTGGATTGGCCCACACTCTTTTGTCATCATCTTGAGGTTAAGGATGATGTGATCACTGATTATTGCCTGCGGCAACCCGACCAGAAGCGCCGAAGCGTGGAGGCCTTTAAATCATTGAATTTCCAGGTGATCGCAGCGGGCGATTCCTATAACGACACCACCATGCTGGGCGCCGCTGATCACGGCATCCTTTTCAGGGCGCCGGACAATGTGAAAAGTGAGTTTGGCAATTTTCCGGCGGTGGAGGAGTATGATGAGCTAATGGCTTTGATTGAGGAACGCCTTTAGGTTTCGGCTCTTGGGTCTCGGGTGGTCAGGTCAATGACCGCCTGCCTGACATCCTTGCCTTCGTAAAGCATCGCATACACTTCATCAATAATGGGCGTATTGATTTTTAGTTTTTCCGCCAAGGTCTTGGCGGATTTGGTCGTGGGGTAACCCTCGGCGGTGGCGTCGGCCAGGACATCCTTGAGCGCTTCACCCTTGGCGATGCGTTCGCCCAGGGTCCGGTTACGGCTTTGTTTGGAAAAACAAGTGACGGTCAAGTCGCCCATGCCGGAGAGGCCGTAAAATGTTGCCGTTTCAGCCCCTGCAGCTGTGCCGAGGCGTTTCATTTCATTAAGGCCACGCGTAATCAGGGCGGCCTTGGCGTTGTCGCCCATTTTTAGTCCGTCACAAACGCCTGCGGCTATGGCCATCACGTTCTTAAGTGCGCCGCCCAGTTCCACACCGTGGATATCACTGGCTGTATAGGTCCTTAAGGGAGGACGGTGAAACCACTCTTGCACGGTTTTGGCGGCTTCTTGATCGGTGCTGGCACAGACCAGACCGGTGGGGATGCCTTGGGCCACCTCAATAGCCAGTGAAGGTCCTGAGAGAGCAGCTATGGAAGCCTGGGGGGCGATTTCTTCCAGGATGCCGCCCATGGTGAGGCCGGATTCATGTTCAATGCCTTTTGTGACTGATACAGCTATTTTTTTAAATCCTTCGAGTTTATCGGCCACCTCACGGAAGGAACGTGAAGGGATGGCCAGAATAATGCCTTCAGCCTCGGAAATGGCCTTTTGCATATCCGCTTCGAGGGACCAGTTTGTGGGAAGATCGATGCCTGGGAGGTAATCGGTGTTTTGATTGCTATAGGCAATTTTTGCCAACCGTTCGGGTCTGCCCCATAAGGTAATGGCGTGCCCGCCCTCGTGGGCAAGCTTGGCCAGGGCGGTGCCCCAGGCACCGGGTCCAAGAACGGTAATCTTCACGCGGAGCAGGGTACGAGGAGTGGCCGAAGGTTCAAGGTTAGAGAATTCTCGAATGGATTTTATACTGTAAAAGGGAGGGATCCAGATTAACCTGCACGCGTGTCCCGCACGACAACCAAGATCATCATTGCCCAGCAGGATGGGGCGGTGGTGGGGCAGTACTTTCTGGGCCAGGGAGAGCATCTGATTGGTCGTGAAGAACACTGCACAATCCAGCTTGCGGCTGACCATGTCTCACGCGAACATGCCCGGCTCATTATCAGTTCTGATGCCATAGAGATTGAAGATCTGGGCAGCACCTCTGGTACCTACTTGGACGGCGTCACCGTGAAGGGGCGCATCCCTGTTCAGCCCGGCCAGAAACTGTGGATCAGCGACCTCTATATTGATATTGA
>CAZAIZ010000320.1:0-2687 GCA_964485275.1 uncultured Pedosphaera sp. | reverse complement strand
CAAAGGTTAGCTGATAATGACCACGTGGCTGACTGGCTCGCCGCCAAGCACACGGACATGAAGACATGGCACAATGTTTTCTTCATGAAGATCCAAGCGATTACTTTTGATGCGGGGGGGACGTTGATCGAACCATGGCCCTCTGTGGGGCATGTTTATGCAGAGGTTGCCAATCGCCACGGAAAAGAGGTCAGCCCGGAAGAGTTGAATCGGCGATTTATCTCGGCTTGGCGGGAGCGAAAGAATTTCGATTATTCATCACAAGCTTGGGCGAGGCTGGTGGATGAGGTGTTTTCTGGTCTAACAACCGAACCGCCAAGCCGCACTTTTTTTGATGAACTGTATGAGCGATTTGCCCAGGCCGATACATGGCGCGTATTTGATGATGTAGAGCCGACTCTAAAAGCATTGCACGAACGTGGAATTCGTTTAGCGGTTTTATCGAATTGGGATGAACGGTTACGCCCCCTGCTGGAAGAACTTGAGTTGGGGCAATGGTTTGAGGAGGTTTATATTTCGCTTGAGATCGGCTGGGCAAAGCCGGATGAACGAATCTTTGAGGTGGCTGCCAAGGGCCTTGGGTTGGCAAGAGATGAAATATTGCACGCAGGAGACAGCCTTAAGGAAGATGTCAGGGGAGCCTTGAATACAGGATGGCAATCCCGACATTTAGTGCGAGGGACAGGCAATAATCTCGGGTCTGAGGCTCCAACCATAACATCATTAACAGAGCTGATTGAGATGGGGCAATTCCCCCATTAAACATTGTCAGTGGCAGGTGATGATGTAAAAGGTGGTGCATGAGAGCCATCTACGCCGTCTTACTCGCTCTGGGGGTGCTATGACTCCAGCAATAAATTAACCAACGTGAAGGGTCTAACACTCATAGCCATATTTTTTATTGCTGTCCTCGCCCTTCTAGGAATAGCTAGCTTTTGTTACATTATGCTTTTCTGGAAAAGAAGGAAGCCAACTGTTAGAAAAACGATAACACTATCAAAAGAGCAAAAGGCTTTACTTTCAAAAGAATCAAATAACTAACATGAAAAACACATTACTAGTGATTGTTGTTTTGTTAGTGGGTGGGTGTGCTGCTACTTCAACTCTGGAAGAGAAGGTTGTTGGGGTTTATGAGAGAAAGATAGGTGAAGATACTATCAGGCTAGTTTTTCTGAAAAATGGTGTTCGCAAGGGGTATGCAAATGGAAAGAAAGCAGAAGAAGGCAAGTGGTCAGCAGTAGGCGGAGAAATACATGCTGATGCCGGGGATGGTGTTACATCAGTTTTGAGCATCAATAAAGATGGTAGCATTTCTATTATTGCAGAAATATATGGAGGCGGAAAAAGACAGGACGTCCCAAAAACAGAACACGTCACTTTCAAAAGAATCAAATAACTAACATGAAGAACACATTTGCAAATTATATATTGAGATGTGGCGATATATTTTAGAGGAAATATTTGATGGGATTATAATGGGTTTTTTCCGTTGGCTGTGGAATAAGATTTTTGGTTCAAAAAGATAAAGCCCCTTCTCTCCCTCCCCAACCCATTTAATCCACTGCTCCGGCAGTGGGCGTCGTCATCGTCGCCATTTGGCGGAGGGGGCGGCGGCGGCGAATACCAAGAAAAAAACTGGGGTGACCGACCGGGCTCGAACCGGCGACATCCAGAACCACAATCTGGGACTCTACCAACTGAGCTACGGCCACCGTTGGGAAAAGGCAATCTAGCGACGTTTTCCACACGGGTCAAGTGGGGAGGAATTCCCAAAGCAAACCCTGTTCACAAGTTCACGTGGACACCCGCAGGCCGTATCCCAATGATGTTCAGAGTGAACTGCATCAAGCTTTTACCCGAGCAGGTGGCAAACCAGATTGCCGCAGGTGAAGTGGTGGAGCGGCCGGCCAGTGTGGTGAAGGAGCTGGTGGAGAACGCGCTGGATGCAGACGCAACCAGGATCAACGTGGAGGTGCAGGCAGGCGGGCGCAGCCTCATCCGCGTGAGCGATGATGGCAGCGGCATGAGCCGCGATGACGCGTTGATGTGCCTGGAACGGCATGCGACCAGCAAGATCACCAGCGCCGGCGACCTGGCAACCATCAGCACGATGGGTTTTCGCGGGGAAGCGGTGCCCAGTATCGCCAGCGTGAGCCGGTTCACGCTGACCTCGCGCCTGATGGAACAGGAAGCCGCAACCCAGGTGATTATTAACGGCGGGAAAATGATTTCCGTGAAGGAGGCAGGCGCCGCATCGGGCACGGAGGTGGAGGTAAGGTCACTCTTCTACAACCTGCCGGCGCGCCGAAAGTTTATGCGCACCGAGGAGACCGAGCGGGCCCATGTGCAACAAGTGCTGACCCTGGCGGCGCTGGGCAACCCGAAGGTTGCGTTTTCCTTCACCCACAACGGGCGCTCGGTATGGCGCCTGCCCGCCGAAAGTGGCGGAGCCGCAGAGGCGCTAAAGCGTCGACTCAAGGAACTTTGGGGCGAAGGTCTGCGGCTGGTGGCGCTGGATACGCAAGACGAATTGACCAAGCGCGCCTTTGATGAGCTGGGATCGCCAGCCATTAAAGTGCGGTTATGGGGGTTTATCGGCGCGCCGGGCGTGAGCCGCTCCTCCCGGGAACATCAGCATGTGTTTGTGAACCGGCGACCGGTGGAAAATCGCGGGCTCAATTTCGCGC
>CAZAIZ010000319.1:0-2691 GCA_964485275.1 uncultured Pedosphaera sp. | reverse complement strand
GCAGAAAGTATAGCTGAGAAGCTACATGAAGCCTGCAACCGTTTAGGAACCGATGAAAAACAAATTTCTGACTCCATTAACCTGATAAATACTCAAGAGGAATGGCAGGCGGTAAAGACTTCCTTTCAATCCAAATTTGCTGATTTTCACGATGGAGACCTGATAAAATGTCTCAAGGACGAACTGAGTGATAACGAACTGAAGGAATATGTACAGGCGCCACTACAAGGCAGAGGTATCGAATTTTAGGCAACCCATCATAATTAATACAACCAGAGAAAAAATACTATAACATGGCTGAAATTACCGTAGCTCAAATTGGCAAACTCCGTCAGCAAACCGGAGCAGGCTTGATGGATTGCAAAAAGGCCCTTACCGAAAATGAGGGTGATATGGAGGCGGCGATTGAGTGGCTGCGCAAAAAAGGGACTGCCACCGCTGAAAAAAAATCCTCCCGAACCACTTCGGAAGGCGTCATCGCTCGCAACCTTTCTGCCGATGGCAAGAAGGGGACGCTGGTGGAAATTAACTGCGAAACCGATTTCGTGGCCAAAAACGACAAGTTTCTGGAATTCTGCGATGAGATTGCCGCTGCCTATTCTGAGAATCCCGAAGCAGATTTGGAAGAAAAGCGTACTATCACAGTAGCCGAAATTGGCGAGAACATTCAACTGAACCGCTGTGAAAGCCAAAGCATAGAGAGCTCGGGTGCCGTAGCCGCGTATATTCATCACGGGGCCAAAGTGGGCGTGCTGGTTGCGGTGGCTACAGGCAAGGCCGAAACCACCGAATCTGAGACTTTCAAACAACTCTTGAATGACATTACCCTGCAAATCACCGCTGCCAGCCCGGAAGCACTGGATCGCGATGCCTTAGACCAGGATAACCTTGAGAAGGAGCGCGAAATAGCCCGCGAACAATTCAAGGATAAGCCTGCACAAGCCATCGAGAAAATTGTAGAGGGTAAGATCGAAAAATATTATTCTGAGGTATGTCTAGTGGATCAGGATTTTGTGAAGGGCGAAGGGTCAGTGAAAGATCACTTGACTGCTGTGGCCAAGGAACTTGGTGATGAAATCACCATCAAGGCCTTTACCCGCTTTCAAGTAGGGGAAACCCAAGAAGATTAAAACCTTATTTGGATGAGGCGACCCCAAAATAAGGGGTCGCTTTTTTTGTGCTTACGTTTGACGTGCATAGGCAACTAATGTTAGACCCCACCTCCGGTGAAACGTACTGCCTTAACTCAAACCAAACCCAAATACAAACGAATCCTTCTTAAGCTCTCCGGCGAAGCCTTGGGAGGTGATTCTGGACAGGGCATTTGCCCGGAAACTGTTGCGAGTATGGCCAAGCAGATTGGGGAATTGCGTGATTTGGGCGTACAGGTTGTCATCGTTGTGGGTGGAGGAAATATCTTCCGGGGACTGGAAGGTGAAGGGGCAGGCATCGACCGTGCTACCGGTGATTATATGGGCATGTTGGCCACTATCATCAACGCACTGGCACTTCAAAATTCTCTGGAACACCATGGGGTAGAAACGCGGGTGCAGACCGCCATCGAAATGAGTGAGGTAGCTGAACCTTTCATTCGAAGACGTGCAGTTCGCCATTTGGAAAAAGGGCGGGTCGTTATCTTCGGGGGGGGAACCGGTAATCCTTATTTTTCAACGGACACCGCCGCTGCCCTACGCGCCAATGAAATTGGAGCTGAAGTCATCCTTAAGGCCAC
The DNA here is from genome assembly GCA_964485275.1 of uncultured Pedosphaera sp. Lineage (GTDB taxonomy): Bacteria > Verrucomicrobiota > Verrucomicrobiia > Limisphaerales > UBA1100 > UBA1100. The sequence goes on along the minus strand of CAZAIZ010000319.1, from coordinate 959 downwards.
CAAGGTGGATGGCATCTACGACAGTGATCCGGAAAAAAACCCTAAAGCCAAACGATTCAGCAGCGTTAGTTATCTTGATTGCCTCCAAAAGCAATTGCGTGTGATGGACTCCACAGCCTTCTCGCTCTGTCTGGACAACAAAATGCCCATTGTGGTCTTCGATTTATTCAAACCTCATAACATCCGGAATGTGGTCCTCGGCAAGAAGGTTGGCACGCTGGTCAAGGCATAGGCAATTTTCCTTTTCACCACGGTCGCCTCTCACTAGACTGGGGTCATGCCAGTAGATGATATCCTCCTCCACACAGGGGAGAAAATGAAGAAAAGTGAAGAAGCTTTGGTGAACGAATTTGCCGGCGTGCGAACTGGAAAAGCATCTCCAGCCCTAGTGGAGAATATCAATATTGAGGCTTATGAGGGTAGTTCCATGCGGCTCAAGGAACTGGCGGCCATCACCACGCCAGAGATGCGCACGCTGGTCATTCAACCCTGGGATGCCAGCACCACCGTCGCCATTGAAAAGGGCATTCAAGCAGCCAACCTTGGCCTGAATCCCTCGGTGGATGGTAAGGTTATCCGTATCAATCTGCCCGATCTGAGCAAGGAACGCCGACAGGAAATGGTGAAGGCAGCCCGTAAACTTGCTGAAGATGGTCGCGTGTCAGTCAGACATGTCCGACGCGAGGCACTGGAATCCTTGAAGGGGGAACAAAAAAAAGGTGAGCTTACCGAGGACGATGTAAGTCACGGCGAAAAAGAAGTGCAAAAACTTACCGATTCATACGTAAAGAAGATTGACGGTCACCTATCCTCAAAGGAAGAGGAAATCCTTACTGTCTAATAATATCATGGATACTGAAACCAGCGAACCTCAAACGCATCTGGAAATGGAGCCTATCAAGGACGGCACCAACCAACTCTGCGAATCCATAGTAAATCAAGAGGGGTTCAAAAAGCTC
>CAZAIZ010000318.1:0-2694 GCA_964485275.1 uncultured Pedosphaera sp. | reverse complement strand
TGGAAGGCAGCGTGGTGTGTAGTGACGCCTTTTTCCCTTTTGCTGATGGACTCATCGCTGCAGCAGAAGCAGGAGCCAAGGCAGCCATTCAACCAGGGGGATCCGTAAGGGATGAGGAAGTGATTGCGGCCGCCGATGAGCGGGATATCGCGATGGTCTTTACCGGTGCCCGCCATTTCCGGCATTAGGTCTACTTTGTGGAGTCGTTTTAGTCCTATGCGCGGCGATATCGACAATCCCTTCTTTGGCCAGTAGAGTCTCCCCCCATGTCCGATTCCGCTATCCGTACCACTGTTGTGGGCAGCTATCCGGTTCCCTCGTGGTTGGCCACCCAACCCTCTTCGCCAAACCTTCGTGATGCCATTCTCACGGTGCTCAAGACACAGGAGCTTTGCGGAATTGACGTGGTGGCTGATGGGGAACTCAGCCGGTTTAATATCAGTCATCCGGAGACCAACGGGATGATTGATTATTTCATCGCGCCCATGAGCGGCATCGACACCACGCTCAGCCGTGAGGAACTCGTTGCCTTTCGTGCACAGGAACGCACTACCTTCAGATCTCAACCGGCCGGTGTGGTGCGAGACACCATTGGAGAAGGACTATTGAATCTCCCTGCTGACTGGGAAAGCGTGAAGAATCTTGGGGCAGCTCCAATGAAGTTTACAGTCACCTCGCCCTACATGCTGGCCAAGACGTTGCTCGACAAGAAGTATGGTGATTTGCCGGCACTGACCATGGATATTGCCAGAGTGTTGCGAAAGCAGGTTGAGGCAATTGATGCACCAATTGTGCAGGTGGATGAAGCGCATTTGACGGGGCATCCCGAGGACGAAGGCTGGGCGCATGAACCCATCAATGAAGTTCTCAAGGGCGTAACTAGCGAGAAAGGGCTGCATCTATGTTTTGGTAATTATGGCGGGCAGTCCATCCAGCAGGGGTTTTGGAAGAACATTATGAATTTTCTCAATGCGCTGAATGTGGACCATCTGGTTCTGGAATTTGCCCGGCGCGGGTATGATGAACTGGAGGCCTTCAAGGAATTACGTGACGATATTTCTCTGGGGTTGGGCGTAATTGATATCAAGGATAACGTCGTGGAAACCCCAGAGATTGTGGCCGGGCGTATTGAACAGGCGGTGAAGGTGCTGGGAGTTGAACGGATCAAGTGGATACATCCTGACTGTGGGTTCTGGATGCTGCCCCGCACGGTGGCCGATGCCAAGATGGCCGCCTTGGTTGAGGGGCGGGATTTATTTCTGGATCGCTAAAGTTCCCATAATTATATTATAATCGTAGCCAATTATGACATGCGAACGTCTGCACAGCAGTGAGTGACCGGCAAATCCATATTAACCGCGCAGGTCAGGCCTATGGGCCTTTCCCGGAGGCACAGGCTAGCGAGATGTTGGCCTCCGGCCAGCTCTTGGCCACGGATATGGCCTGGTTCCCTGGAGCGGCCGAATGGAAACCTCTGGGGGAGGTTTTAGGGACTGCTACGGCGGCCTCTGCCGCCGCCCCACCCCCACCCCCTCCTGCAACATCGGCAGATGGGGGACTCAAAAGGCAGGTGGCCGGATCCAAGCCGAAAGAAGGGGAGAAAAAGAAGGAAGGGGAGTCGGCCGCTGAGGGAGAAGAGAAGGATGATCCTGATAAAATCCATGTAACGCGCAAGGGTGAAGCGATCGGTCCTTATCCGCGGGAGAAGGCCAAGCAATATTTTATTGCCGGCACCCTGCTCCCCACAGACTGGGGTTGGCACGATGGGATGGGGGAGGACTGGAAACCTTTGAATGAAGTGTTGGAGTTGCCATTACCTGCGAGTGCTGGTGGCGGGACGATCGCTGGCGGTCCGTGGACGATCGGCGGTTGTTTCAGTGAAGGTTGGCAAACTTTTAAGGGTAACTTGGGCGGGGCAATCCTATTTTACTTTGTTGCCTCGATAGTCCTTTTTATCACCGCAATCATTCCTCTGGTGAACCCGTTTGTTCTGGTGCCGGTTATGGCAGGTTTCATGTATTATTTCATCAAGCTGGCCCGCCGAGAGCATGCCGCTATCGGGGATTTGTTTGCCGGTTTCAAGCGGGGGTATGGCCAGCTGTTATTGGTTTGCCTATTAATAGGGGTGATTTGGATGATAGCAAACCTGCCCGGTGTTTCAGTTATGATTTTTTCCGGGGCGGCCTTTATCACGGAATTAACGGGCACCATTCAAGACGCGATGGCTGGAAAAATTGACGATTGGGAAGCGGCTTTCGAAGGGATAATGACATCCTTCAAGGCTGCGGGGGTGGGGCTTTTGGTTGGGATGATCTTGATGATGCTACTGCCAGTAATTGCATTGTCTTTTACCGTCTTTTCCATGCCGCTGGTGATAGACCGTCAGATGAAGGCAACAGATGCGATTATTGCCTCAGCCCGGTTAGTGAAGGGGCAATGGTTCAAAACCGTATTCTTTTTAATCGTTGTCAGCATCGTCTCTGGTATCGGGCAGCTTGCATTTGGTATCGGGGTGTTATTTACCGCTCCCATTGCCATGACTGCCTGGGCTTCGTTTTACCTGAAGAACGCCAGTGCCATTACTGCTGAGCATACAGCTCCGGTTGCCAAGAACATGAAGATCGGGCTCATTTGCGGAGCTGTCCTGCCGGTAGGCGCGGCGGTGGCAGCGGTGGTCATGGCCGGTGGGTCCAT
>CAZAIZ010000317.1:0-2703 GCA_964485275.1 uncultured Pedosphaera sp. | reverse complement strand
ATGAATAGTCGCCGCGCAGATCGATATTCACAAAGCCTTCAAAAGTAGCGGTGAACCGACCCGCTGGCACCAATGGCGAAGGGGATCTCCCCTCAGGAACATAAATCCATAGATTGGGTGCCACCGTCTTGGCCTGAGCCTGTCCAACCTGCCATGTCAATGCGAGACCCGGCTGGGTTTCCGCATCCTGCGCACAAATCGAAGCCACCGAAGCAGCCAAACAAATGGCAATAAGTCTACGCATTACACTGACAGAGGAAAGGATGCCTTATAACGTGTTCGTCCGGGTGAGGCAAGACAGGGCTTATTTCACAATGTGGATGGTATGCATGACTTCAGCCCGAATTTTCGTGCCGTCAACCGCAGTGATATTGAACTTAATCAACTGTTGGTCACATGGCCGCAAATCCTCAACTTCAAGAGTAACCGTTCTGCCATCCACAGATAGCTTCGCACTCCTCACATTCACTCCCTCATTGCCACGCTGATCAGGCTGACTTACCTTGAAAGTGGGTGAACCATAGGCACTGGTACGCTTATAGTTCCAACGACTAACCGCATAGTTCTCCGGGTCCGCAGCCGCTCCGGGATCGAGTTTCCCTGTGAAAGAAAGATGAATGCCGCCTTTATTCACCTTAAGCCCTTGGACCATATGGACTTTTTCCCCGGTATAACGCACTCGATCCAAGCCGGTAATGCGACCTGCATTGCTTTGCCAACCCTTAAGGCCGGCAATATAGAGATGACCATCATGGGGATTGAACCGCGGACGCATGGCCGAACTGGTAAACCGAAGGGGAAACTTCACCACCCCCCCCTGCATTTGACCTTCAACCTGTTCTTTTAGAACGAGATACAATGAGGACCGACCATAGCTGGTGTGTAACAGCTCTCCGTGAAATGGCCCCCAACTTTTACTGGTTACCCATTCCTGTCCTCCACCGGAATTATCCCAACCCTTATCCAGCCAACAAAGGGGCTTGTGAAGTTTCGGTATGGGGTCCTTGTGGGCGAGATTTTCCACGCCGTAAAACCCGCCCGGCTCGATCCAGTTGATGGGACAACGCGGCACCCATGTCCCTTCATTATCGCCACTGGTCAGTTGCCCATCCGGCCCTACACCCATTCCATTGGGGGCGCGGAAACCCGTAGCAACCACGGTGAGCTTCTCGCCGTATTTGTCCACCTTCAAGAGGGCACCGGCATGGTCGGATACATGACCGTTTCCGCCGCCACCACCAAACCCTCGACCGCCGCCGCGTACCGGGCCGGCTTTGATGGTGTAGAAATTTCCGGCCTTGTCGGTATGCAAATCAAAAACAAACTCGTGGAATCCCTGTGAGCTGGTGATGTCGTTATTGAAACTCTCATAATAATCCGCCCCACCATCATTATTGAGGTCATGGTATCGGGTGATCTCATCCCGGCCGGAGGTGTAGATCACGTCATTGACTATCTTCAGACCCAGCGTCTCAAAACCTCCGCTGGCAAAGCGTGTCCATTTTATATCTTTGAAATCCTTATTCTTTAATCCCTCCACAATCCACACATCACCATCCCAGGTTGAAAGGGCGGCTCGATTTCCATCACTAAAAAAATCCAAACCTCCGAAACGCACCCGCCGATTCCATGGGTTCCTTTCCGGTGAAGCAATCACATCGGTCACATAAGCCCCATCGGGAGTTTTACTGGCGTTCATCACGCCCTGTTTAACAATGGACTGAGGCCATCGGTTCTTACCCGTTTTACGAAATTCCGCTTTGGCAGGCACCTTAAGCAGTTCGGTGAACTTTGCATGATCAGCCTTGGAACCTCGCCAGATGCGAATTTGCAATGTGCCGGGCTTAATACCTTTAGGCAGGATGGCAACAATCCTTTTGTTCTCCTGAACCTTCAGCATTGCCCCTTTAGAGGCACCGATCAACGCCACCTGAGTTGCCTGATCTCCGGACACCAGAACCGCTACACCATTTTCAACACCGCCTTCGGCGTTCTCCACCTCACAGACCAAGGCGGCAAGTTCAGTCCCCAGTTCGCCGTGCTTGATGTGTCTAATGAAAACCGTTTGCCCATCCTTTTCAATAGAACCAGGCTGCTCAAACACCTGCCCCCCTCCCACAGTATAGCTGAGAACCACATGATCATCAGCCACATAGCAACCTCGCCACTTGGCCTGTGTTTTCGGTAAAGGACCAAAGGGCTCTTTGCGTGGGTCAGCAAACCCCCCCTTGGCATCCGCCCAGCCGGCCAATGCCGGGGAACCAAATTTCTGATCGCCCGCCACACGGGGACTAGCCCCATGGTTCCCCTTGAAACTGACCCCGTCTTCAGTGAGATAGTTCCCCGTCCAACCGGCTGACCACCGCAATAAATCGGTGTCAAAACACATGAAGCTCTCACGTCCAACCACGATCGCCATACCTTTATTGGCCACCGCGTTCTTGGGGAAATTCTGGCGGATGGCGGCCTTGGTGTAGGGAAAATCAGCCTGTAAGGTGCGAGGCAACCGTTTTTGCCATTGAGGTTTTTCCTGAGCATCAATCCCCACAGCAAAAAGCGCGGCTATTAAAGAAAAAAAACGAACTATCATGGCATCAATAAGGGCCAACGACCCTAACGGCCAAAAAACCTGCGTCGAGGCAATTAATCCTCCGTTCTTGACGGAAAAGAGACACGCTTCTAGGTTGGCGCGCTCCCCGTACT
>CAZAIZ010000316.1:0-2714 GCA_964485275.1 uncultured Pedosphaera sp. | reverse complement strand
GCCATCAGTACGGCGTCGAACTCCTCCTGCAAAGCCTTTGGGTCGATATACTGCATCTCGCAGCCGCGTTCCTCCATTATCTGCGTCATGTGCCCGGAGGCTAAATCCTCTTTTTTGCCCACGTGAGCGCAGGTGACAAACTTTACCCCCGCCTCACGCATGAGATTAACGCGACGCTCAACTACTTCCTTGTCGAGTTTCATATTTGGGATACCGTACATCAACAATCCCCCGATGCGGTCAGCCCTCTCATAAACAGTGACTTCATGGCCAACCTTGTTCAACTGGTCCGCTGCAGCCAATCCGGCCGGGCCGGAGCCAACAACGGCAATCTGTTTGCCCGTGCGCACGCTCGGCGGACTGGCACTCACCCAGCCCTCATCAAAAGCACGGTTAATAATCGTGTTTTCGATGTTCTTGATTGTCACAGGTGGATTGGTGATACCCAACACGCAGGATCCCTCGCAAGGTGCGGGACAAACACGACCGGTAAATTCAGGAAAATTATTGGTTCTATGGAGACGATCAATCGCCTCCTTCCAGCGCTTCTGGTATACAAGGTGATTCCATTCGGGTATCAGGTTGTCTATCGGGCAACCATTTGCCGACTGACAAAACGGCACGCCACAATCCATGCAACGGGCTCCCTGCGTCTGTAAATGATCCTCTTCTGGCCTTGAATTAATTTCCCCATAGTCCTTTAGGCGTTCCAGAGAATCCCGATAAGGGACCGGTTCGCGCTCAAACTCCATGAATCCGGTTGGTTTACCCATTATAAATCCTTTTTCAGCCAAGTCTACTCAGGCAACCAGCTCCTTTTTGGCCTGTTTGCGTTCCAGAAGAACACGTTTGTAGTCTGTTGGCATCACTTTGACAAACTGACCCAGCGTACCACTCCAGTTATCCAACACCTCTCTGGCTACCGTCGATCCAGTGCGCTCGGCGTGCTCCTCAATGAGTCCCTGCAATTCGGCAATGTCTTCGGCTTCCTCTACTTTTTCCAATTCCACCATCTCCATGTTACATTTGGGGGCAAATTCAACATTCGGATCCCAAATATAGGCCACGCCCCCACTCATGCCTGCGGCAAAATTACGGCCGGTGGAACCTAGAATTACTGCACGGCCACCAGTCATATACTCACAACCATGATCTCCCACCCCTTCGATCACTGCCTGAGCACCGCTATTACGCACACAGAATCTTTCGGCCGCAACTCCACGGAAGAAGGCTTTGCCCCCAGTCGCTCCATATAGGCAAACATTGCCAACGAGGATATTTTCTTCGGACTTAAACGTGGAAACTTTTGGTGGATAGATTGTAAGCTTGCCCCCAGATAACCCCTTGCCAACATAATCATTGGCGTCCCCTTCAAGTTCTATGCTCACACCCTGCGCCAGAAACGCCCCGAGACTTTGCCCTGCCGAACCTGTAAACTTAATTTTTACGGTATCCTCGGGAAGCAACCCCGCACCATGCGCCTTGGCCAGCTCGTTGCTAAGAATTGTCCCTACAGTACGGTCGGTATTTACGATCGGCAAATCGATGTTAACGGACTCCCCATTTTCCAGTGCTGGCGCTGCCAAATCCAAAAGCTTCATGTCGAGCGCCTGATCCAGTCCATGATCTTGAGCCTGAGTGCAATAGGTGCCGACTTCAGGATGCGATTTTTGGATTGGGGTAAGGATAGCGCTCAGATCAATGCCATCGGCTTTCCAGTGATCGATGGCCTTTTGCATTTCCAATACATCCACACGGCCAATCATTTCATTGACCGTCCTGAAACCGAGTTGCGCCATGATCTCTCTTGCCTCCTCGGCTACCATAAAGAGATAGTTCACCACGTAGTCCGGTGACCCGTTAAATTTCTTCCGCAACTCCTTGTTTTGCGTCGCTATCCCCACCGGGCAGGTATTCAAATGACACTTGCGCATCATGATACAACCCATGGTGATGAGCGGTGCGGTAGAAAAACCCATCTCCTCGGCACCCAAGAGTGCGGCAATTACCACATCACGTCCCGTTTTGAGTCCTCCATCTGTCTGCAACACAACACGACTCCGGAGGTCATTGAGCACCAGCGTCTGATGTGTCTCGGCAATGCCCAGCTCCCACGGCAAGCCTGCATGCTTGATGCTGGTCAAGGGCGAAGCCCCAGTGCCACCGGTCTCCCCAGAAATTAATATGTGATCTGCCTTGGCCTTGGTAACTCCTGAAGCAACCGTGCCCACCCCCATCTCTGAGACCAACTTCACGCTCACGCGTGAGGCACGATTGGCGTTCTTCAGGTCATGGATCAGTTGCGCCAAGTCCTCAATCGAGTAGATATCATGGTGAGGAGGTGGGCTTATAAGCCCCACCCCCGGGGTGCTGTGACGGATCCGGGCGATGGTTTCATCCACCTTCCGACCGGGAAGTTCGCCGCCTTCGCCAGGCTTGGCCCCTTGGGAAATCTTAATCTGGAGCTCATCGGCATTGGTGAGATACCAGATGGTGACCCCGAATCGTCCTGAGGCAATCTGTTTGATGGCCGAACGCTTGGAGTCTCCATTAGGCAATGGATCAAACCTCTCAGGATCTTCACCGCCTTCACCGGTATTACTCTTGCCTCCCAGACGGTTCATGGCAATCGCGAGTCCCTCATGGGCTTCTGCTGAGATCGAACCAAAACTCATTGCCCCGGTGCAAAAACGTTTAACGATCTCTCCAGCTGG
>CAZAIZ010000315.1:0-2718 GCA_964485275.1 uncultured Pedosphaera sp. | reverse complement strand
ACACTTTAACAAAGCCTGTCGTATACATGTCCAAATCCCCATCCCCATCCACATCAGCAAATGTCGCCGAAACGGTTCCACCACGTGGATTGTATACCCAGCCTACTCTCCGGTTTTCAGTAAACCGACCTTTCCCATCATTGAGGTACATGAAGTTCCTGCCATCGAGTAAAGAAGTCAGAACCAAATCCAAGTCCACATCTCCATCCACATCAACAAAAACTGCCCCACTCAAACGCCAACCTAAACAGGCGACCCCAGCAGATTCAGTCTGGTCCTCAAACTTCCAATTACCCTTGTTGATATAGAGCGCGTTGGCCGTTTCCATTCCACAAACAAATAAATCCACCAACCCATCCCCATTGACATCACCGGCCGCCAAACCTGAGTGCCCAGTCTCACGAATGGGTACGTTCTTTAGGGGCATGTATTTACTCTTCGGGGAAAGACCTGTTGTTTTGGAGCTTAGCAATTGATAACCGGTCTTACCTTTTGTAGGTAAATTCAATGGAGTCACAACAATCTTCGCCTCTTTCCCTAACAGGATACTCACTCCAACAGACAGAATCAGTAGCATTTTGGAAAAATGGTTCATGCCCAGGAGTGTAACTCCGAAGAGAGCTCAGCAAAAGCTTTCTTGAAGGTGAATTATCTGTTAATTCGAACCTGTGCCTAGCTTATCCAACGACCAGGGAAGACCCTTTTTGTATAAAGGAGCCGGGGCCATTATCTTGCTGCTGGTAGTGTTAATCGTTTTTTTTAGGAGCCAATCTTCTGATGAACCCATCCAGCCCGTATTCGAATGGTCAACCCCCAATCATCCTGCCTCGGCAATCACAAATGGAATTGATCGCCTGGCGGTGATGGAGAACTTCAATGGGCTCGACACCCTGATTGCCGATCAATGTTTCGCACCGGTAAAGCTTAACCCACGCCAGTTTCAATCAGAACGACAATATCAACTTGTCAATCAAGTCATGACTGATATGAGTCAATATAACAGTACTGAAAAGCTTTCGGCTTTCATCGAAGCCATCAGGCAAATTTCCAGAGGCTCAGAAGATAAATTAACTCAAAGCGCCATTGAACACTTCAGTACTTTCCTGGCCAGTCGCCCCATTTTGGCAAGCAACGGTGACCAGGAAGTCTTGAGAGCCGCCTACCAGATCGCCAACAAACGACTGCAGCAACTTAGTTCCCACGAACAAATCAAAATGGTCAAGGACATGACTGAGCAGGGCCTGTTAGACCAACTAAAACGGTCTGGTGTTGAGATCACGGCCCTGGACGCCATGCTGACCCAACCGCAACAAGTATTACGTTATTGGGAGCTTACCAGCACCCGGTATCTGATTGCCCAAACCGGCAACCAAGCCACCAGCCAATATATCCAAGGTCAATTCCTCAGCGAGTATCGTCCTATTTACATCAACGCAATTAATGCAGTGATTGATCCGGTTCAGAAACGCTTTGAATCAGTGGCTTTCCTTTCCGTCGGCTCTGGCTCGAAAGGATTGGGGATTACGTTGCGCGAATCACCCATCGGCAATCTTGCGCTAATGGAATTCAAAGGCGCCCTGCCGCGCGCAAAGCTCTACTCAGACTGGCAAAATGGGAATAATTCAGAATCTGCCCGTGAAATCCTTTTCAGCCCTGGGTTCGTCCCTCAGATTCAGGTTGTCATTCGTGATGAAAACATTCCCGCACCTCAACGACCTGCCTTCACCGTGAAATTGCCCCCCGTACAACTAATTGCCTTAGACAACCAGCAAGCGATTTTAAAGGTTCCCGTCCTGGATCATAACACGGTATTACTCCTAAACAGCAATTATGATCCCAAGTGGCAGGTGACCGTTTCGGGCGAATCGGCCAACCTATTACACGCCAACCTGAATGCCTGTGCTGTCTACCTTGAAGCGTCGGCTAAAGAACGTACCATAGTTTTCCAGAAATAATCAGGTTGCTACAATGGTGCTGACTTCCGCCCAACCGATGCATACGTCCACGTGGTAAAGGATATTATTTCCTGATCATTTCGTTCCTCGGCCTTGCCAAATTCGGGCAATCCCCTACCTTTCTGTGACTCTCTTATGAAGAAGACCTTACTCATTCTTGGAATAACCCTGAGCATGACAGCTACTGCTGCACAGGGTTTATGGACCGACGCAAAAGACAAAACATTGCCTGCAGATTTCAAAATCCAAGGCGAATATATCGGTGAACTCTCCTGTGGATGTGATTTTGGCGCTCAAGTCATCGCCTTGGGGAATGGGGAATTCCAGGCCGTTCTCTACCCCGGAGGGCTACCAGGAGCAAGTTGGCAACGTGGTGAAGAACGCACACTTCTGAGCGGCAAACTTGAGAGGAATAAAGCCGCCTTCTATGCAACAGAAGGAAAACGGCATTACCTTGGAGGCAAAGCCAGCGAATTCAGTGCCACTAGCCAATTCCCTCCAAAAGGACACAAGGAAGTTAGTTCTGCGGTCGTTGAAAATGGAAATATGACCGGTAAGTATGGCAAAAAAACCTTTAAACTCAAACGCATCGTCCGTAAAAGCTCCACCATGGGAACCAAGCCCCCCAAAGGGGCCATCGTACTCTTTGATGGGTCCGGCAAAGCCGAATGGCAGGGTGGTCGGGTTGATAAAAAAACCAAGTTACTGAACACCGACGGGCGCGATATCAAAACCACCCGTAAATTCCAGAATTATACCATGC
>CAZAIZ010000314.1:0-2747 GCA_964485275.1 uncultured Pedosphaera sp. | reverse complement strand
ATATTCAATTTCTCGCCATGCTGGGTGGTTCACAGGCCGCTATTGGCATCGTGAGAGACAGGACAAGTATTGGCTACTAAAGGTCTTCACCCGTCGGCTCAACAAGTCGGCGGGTGAAGTGTTTATTTCCAGCTTAGTGGGTCGACTTGGTAGTATTCCTGAAATAACTGGTAGAGTTCGGGTCGCCTCTTTTTTAAGTAGAAGGGTTTTTCAAAAAAAATTTCAGTAACCACGCTAAAAAATTCAGCTGGATTTGTTGCCCCGTATTCATCAATAAGTGTTTTTTCACCCTCTTCAATTTTTCTTTGCAGATCTCCAAATACGCGTGAGCACACCTTTCTCCACTTGGCGTACTGTTCGGGTGAACCGAGAATAGGGGTTCCGTCTGCTTGTCCATCGGCTTGATCCAGTTGGTGCGCAAATTCATGTATTACAAGATTTCGTCCATCTCTGGCGTTTCGGGCGCCGGTTTTTGTGTTGTCCCATGATAACACCACTAGGCCGTTCTCCCATGACTGCCCTAAAACTTGTATTTTCTTTTCGCTGGTTATCCCACCATAGGATTCGTGTTGGGTGGCGGTGTATCCTCTCGGGCGAATAACTACGGAGCGTAGTTTATTCGGGAAAAAAGATTTTTGATTAATCAATAATATACATGCTTGAGATGCGGTTAGTACACGGATTTCATCAGTTATTTCCAACCCTTCCACTCCCCTGATTTCTATGCGCTCAAGGAAAATCAAAGTCAGTTGTTCCAGTTGATTGCGTAGATCTTCGGGAAGACGAGAATAGATGGGCCATTGTTTTTCGAGTATCAATCGCCATTCAGGAGGGAAGGGTTTGTGGCATATCTCCATATCTGGGAGCTCCTCGTTGTCACTCATAGATCTTGTGGCTGCGATAACCGCAACCAATAATCCTACTACTATAATGATCTCCACGACAACTTAGTTCTTTGGCCAGTTGAGGTGGCGGTGAAGAAAGCTAAATGTACCCTTGCCGTTAATGGTATGCGGTCCTTGGAAGAACTCAATTTCAGTACGCTCCGGAATTTTGAGTGCTGCATATAGTCTGCGTACTTTGGCATACTCGTAAGCAACCCATTCATCGGGCGCTACGCCATCCTTATGACCGCGCTCCACCATGAACGGGCGTGGAGCGATAAGTGCTGCCATCTCTGCATAGTTAAAAGTGTGTCCGAGATTGAATTCAAATATTTCGTATTCACCTGTATAGAGATAGCTGGAGCGCCAATCGATGGTTGTGTTCTTTTTGATCCACTCATTAAAGTCAGCTGAGCAAATGGAAAGACAGTAACGAGGGACTAGTGCTGGTACGCGCATTGCAGTCTTGCCACCGTAAGATAGGCCATAAAACCCTATTCGTTTCCTGTCTACATAGGGTAGAGTTTCCAGCCAATCTATGATTCGGTTATGCTGTGGAATGATGATTGAAAAGAGGGTTTTTCCAAGTGGGTTGGCTTTGCGTTGTAATACCCGAAATTCGTCACGGCCCCGATATGGGTTGTGAGGAGCAAAAACAACAAAACCTCGATCAGCTAGTTCCGCAGAAAATCCCTTGTACGGACCGAATGCCCTTGATTTTGGATCGCGCGTAACGGTGTCATTCGGGACTCCTTCCAAGCCATGCTGGCATACCACTACCGGACGTTTTTCTTCTGGTTTGATGTTTTTGGGGACAAGCAGGTATCCCCAGGCAAACACATCTTTCCATACATCCAGCACAACCTCGTAGCCCGTCCATTTATCAGCTTCAAGTATTTGCCTGCTTCTTGGGTTGATTGGGAGGTTGGCTGTTGGAAGTTTTCCTATCACCTCGTTCCAGAACCGTTCCTTGTGGATTTTGGTTTGTTCATTCCATTCTCCGGGTTGGTTGTAACGAAATGTTCTCCAGAAATTTCCCTGCCGATGATATTCAGAGAAGCGAAGGAGTTGTTGTGTGTAGTCAACCAATTGTTGTACTTGGCGTCTTTGGCGGTCGCTTGGAGGTTTAACGTCCAAAGGGGGGGTAGGGGGTGGTGGGTGTAGTTTCTTTTTCTTCAGGGATATTTTTAGGCCTTGGTAAAAACTTTCCAAGGCCAATACGTTGCCGGATTCCTTAACGGGAGCCTTTTCTTTGTTGTTGGCCAGCGCCGTAATGAGCCGTATATGGCTGCTTTTCCCAGAAAGTTCTCTGGCTCGACTGGATTCAGATTCTACCAGATAGGTTGGAGGTGTTGTCAGGATTCCCGGTGCGGCACCTCCTCGTCGTCCGGGGCGTACGGTTGGTGGCCCATCAATTTGATTAATGTTGCTATGTTCAATGACAAGTGTTCGCGGTGATATCAGGCTAGCGATTTCCGCATCACCAAATTGTTCCAGTAAACCAAATACATTCCTGTAAATTGGTTCATTCCATAACTTGTTGCGCGAGTTGAAATATCCGCTTACCAATGTGGCTTGCACGCGTTGATCGATGGCTGCTGTATAAAAGGCAATGAGCCCCCCTTCGTTATAGCCGGCAATACCCATAAAAAGAGGGTTGGATGTCCTTGCATTTTCTGCTGAGAACCAATCCAGTATCGCTCGCACTTTTTGTACCTCGTAGCCAATAATGTGCCGCCCCATTTCAAAAGCCTGTCGATAAATCCATTCGCGGTGTGTTTGGTTTGTGAATACTGTCCGTTTTGTGCCGGAATATTCATCATCACGGTTGATTAAAGTAGGGATGACAACCTGACAGCCTAT
>CAZAIZ010000313.1:0-2752 GCA_964485275.1 uncultured Pedosphaera sp. | reverse complement strand
CAGGATACGGATAAAAATAATCATCGATGTGAATGCCATCCACATCATAACGGCTAACAACATCCATAATGACCTTCAGTGAGTGGTTGGCTGCAGCGGGTTCTGCCGGGTCCAGCCACTGGAATCCATTGTAGTTCTTTACCAGTGCAGGTTGTGTGCGGCTGATGTGATTGGCAGCCGGGGCACCTTTGGCTCCCTTGTAACGTGCCCGATAAGGATTGAACCAGGCGTGCAACTCCAGTCCTCGACGGTGCGATTCGTTGATCGCGTAAGCCAGTGGGTCCCATATGGGTGAGGGGGCTTTGCCCATTTTACCGGTCAAATATTCAGACCAGGGCTCAAGTTTTGACGGATAGAGCGCGTCACAGGCCGGTCGCACCTGGAAGATGAGACAATTAAGTTTGAGTCGGGCAGCCGTTTCTATGAGCTCGGAGAGTTCTTTTTTTTGTGTCACAACAGGAAGGCCGGGTTTTGAAGGCCAATCGATATTGTTGACAGTGGCAACCCATGCCCCACGGAATTCTCTGGGCAGGAGTGGTGCCGTAGCTTTATCAGAAGCCCGATAGAGGACTTCTGCTCCCAATAGTGACAAGGACATGCCGAGAAAACCCGCCCAAATGGAAACCCTTCTGCTCACAAGGTGATTAATGCGTCTGGTTGGACGTCGGTACAAGCGTGATTTATCAAGGGAAACCACTTTCCATTTGAATTGAAAAAAACCCAAAAATATGGCAAGCCTATCAGCTCCCTTGAATTGGACGGACAAAACTTTTTTTTGCTGTGCGGTAACCCTCTATGGCATTGGGATGATCTATTCGCTTTTCCTGTGGCGGAAGGGATTCCAGCGCGATGACTGGGTGGTGTATGGGGTTTTGGGGATCGGCTGGATGCTGCATACCAATGCCATGGTTCAGCGGGGGTTTTCCCTTCAGCAATGTCCCATTACCAATCTTTACGAGGCTACCGCCTTCATCATGTGGACGATTGTTTTGGGTTATCTCCTGTTGGGGCTGTGGCAACGGTTCCGGTTTATAGGAGCCTTCGCTTCTCCACTGCTTTTTGTGTTGGGTGTTTTTGCGCTCTTTCCGGATTTGGACCCTGATTTACCAGTGGGAAAACATGAATTTTCCGGGGTACTCAGCAGTCTGCACAAGGCGCTGCTGCTTTTGTCTTTTGGGGCCTTAGGCCTTTGTGCTGTCGCTGCGGCAATGTATCTCACGCAGGAGCATGATCTTAAACTGCATAGATTTCGTGCTATTCTTTCCAGACTGCCTTCCCTGCAGCGACTTGAGCAGGCGATGACAGTTTTAATGAGGGTTGGAGTCTGTTTGCTCACCATGGGGATGGCGGCGAGCTATGCCTATCACTTTCAACCCGATAAGGCTGCTTCCCTGGGGGATCCCATGGTGATCTGGATTCTCGGGGTATGGATATTCTATTCAGTTATTTCGTTTCTCCATTGGCGGCAGGCCCAAGGCGGCAAGAGGTTTGCCTGGGCTTCCTTGAGCGGGTTCATTTTTATGATGCTCACCTTTTGGGGGGCCATGCTTTCCCACCTGCAAAAATCGTAATTATGCCCATTGTTTGCCTCGGACTTAATCATCGAACCGCACCCATCACAGTGCGGGAACGATACGCTTTGGCAGAAAGTCAATTGCCTGAGCTGTTGGGTAAATTGTGCAGGGAAACCAGTGTGGAAGAGGCAGTAATTCTCTCCACCTGTAATCGAGTGGAAATATACGCTGCAGGCAACGATCTTCCACAGCATCTACTCAATGGACTGCGGGCGTTTTTGATGGGTGAGGAGGATGTAGATGGTGATGATATTATTTATGAACATATCGGTGAGGAGTGTGTGGTTCATTTGTTTAAGGTAGCCAGTGGTTTGGATTCCATGGTGTTGGGCGAGACAGAGATTTTGGGTCAACTCAAAGGAGCCTATCAGGTTGCACTGGAAAATAAGACCACCGGTGGCACGCTCAACAAGGCGTTCCAGAAGGCGTTCAACGTCTCCAAGCAAATCCGGACCGAGACCAACATTCAACGTGGCAGTGTTTCAGTGGCCAATGTGGCTGTGGAGTTGGCCGGTAAAATATTTGATCAACTGGAGGACCGTACAGTGATGGTGATTGGAGCCGGGGACACGGGCGAAAAAACCGCCCGTGCACTTCTTAGTCGTGGAGCCGGGAGCCTTATTGTTTCCAACCGCTCCTTTGAGCGTGCCGAAGCAATGGCAAAAGAGCTCGGGGGCAAGGCGGTGGATTTTGATCACTGGCATTCAGACTTTGGTCTGGTGGATATCATTATCAGTAGTACCAGTGCCCCACATTATGTAATTGATCGACAGAAGCTCAAACCATTACAAGCCGCACGTCAGCACCGGCCTTTGCTGCTGGTGGATATTGCTGTTCCTCGCGATATTGAGCCCGAGGTTAATTTCATGGAGGACGTTTACCTCTACAACATCGACGATCTGCAGACTATTGCTGATGATTACCTGCGGCTGCGCAGGGAGGAGATCAGCAAGTGTGAATCCATTGTGAAAGGGAAGGCCAGTGAGCTCCTTGATTCATTGTTCTATTCTTCAAGTGATCGTCAGGATCCTGAAACGCCCGTTGCCGGCACTGAGCCGGTAATTAATTGATGACTGAAAAGCCTGTAATTATCGCGACCCGAGGCAGTGCACTCGCCCTAACGCAGGCGAATCTCATTTTTGATGCCTGTCGCGAGGTTTTCCCAAGGTTGGCCTTTG
>CAZAIZ010000312.1:0-2754 GCA_964485275.1 uncultured Pedosphaera sp. | reverse complement strand
AGCCGGTGGCATTATCTGCAGCCTCTACGATTTCACGTGCCTGCGTACTGGTGCGCGCTAGGGGCTTTTCACAAAGTACATGTTTGCCTGAGGCAAGTGCGGCTAATGCCTGTTCATGATGCAAAAAAGTGGGAGTAGTGATATCAATGAGATCAATCGATTCATCAGTCAGTAACTCATCCAAATTTCGGTAGGCATGTATGTTTGCCATATCGAGTTTTACCGGCTCATCGCTGCCCACATTGCCATGCACATCAGAGAAATCTCCATTCAGATTACGGCCGCTGGGGTTGCATAAAGCACCAATTTCGATGCCTTGCACTTGTTGATAGGCGCGAATATGCGCTACGGCCATAAAGCCGGTGCCAACAATGCCAACTCTTATTTGATTCATTCTTGTTTCCCTCAATTCTTTTTTGGCCAGCGACGCAATCCATGCTGGAGCCAAAGTCGCCAAACCATCCACACGGCTTCCCAGGCAATGTTTAGAGACATTTTGGAGGATCCTTCCACGCGTTCGGTGAAGATGATGTTCAATTCTGAGACCCGTAAGCCTTGGCGCCAGATTTTATGGGTCATTTCAATTTGGAAACTATAGCCGTTTGAGCGGACTGCTTTGATATCCACCGCTTCCAGCGCACGCCTGCGGAAGCATTTGTAGCCGCCGGTGGGATCACTGAAGGGCATGCCGGTAATCCATTTCACATATTTGGCTGCTCCAAGGCTTAGCATTAACCGCCGCAGTGGCCAGTTATTGACCCGTATGCCTCCGCGGTATCGTGTTCCCAAAACCAGATCGGCATCTTGCGCCTCCTTGATAAAGCGTGGGATATCTTCCGGGTCATGCGAGAAATCGCCGTCCATCTCGAAGATGAACTCATATTCATGTTCCAGGGCCCACTCAAAGCCTGCGCAGTAGGCGCGCCCCAGACCACTCTTTTCCTTGCGGTGTAAAACATGTACATACTCATGTTCCTGCGCAAATTCATCGGCCATGCCCCCGGTGCCATCGGGGGAGTTGTCGTCAACCACCAGCATATCGACCGACAATTTACCAAGAGCCTCTACAATGCCGGGGAGATTGTCCCGTTCATTGTAGGTGGGCACGATGACTAGAGCGTTATGTACGGTATCGGCCAAGTGAGGGAAGATAATAGTCGGTCTGGAAGGTCATTCAAGATTCAGTTGGTAACAGTGCCTTTAATGGGCACTCGTTGCAAAGAGGGGTTCTCGGTTTGCAATAGCGGTTTCCCACTCCAACCAGTTGGGCATGGTAGTCCTGCCAGTAATCAAGTTGTTGGGTGCCTGATTTCTGGTCAAGAGAGGATTCACAAAGCGATTGCAGCTCATCATAATCTGATTTTTCGTTGCACCAGTCGTGACGGCTGAAGATGCGCTTGGTATAGGCATCAATCACAAAGCTGTGATGGTTCCCGGCGTAAAGGAGCATGCTGTCGGCTGTTTCGGGGCCAATCCCGTTGATGGATAGAAGCCGGTTACGGACGATCGGGGTGCTCCCATTCATCATTCGCTTGAGGCTGTCGCCATGTTTTTCAACGAGTACATTGACAAAGTTGCCAAGGCGCTTGGCCTTGATATTAAAGTAGCCGGCTGGGCGGATCAGTTGGGCCAACTCTTTATGGCTGAGTTTATATATCTTTCTTGGTGAAAGGACTTTGGCTGCCTTGAGGTTGGTAATGGCGTGCTCAACGTTTTTCCAGGACGTGTTCTGGGTAAGGATTGCTCCGACACAAATCTCAAAGGCGCTATCACCGGGCCACCAGTTGCGGTGACCAAAATGTTTGTGCATCAGGCGGTAAGCTTTGCGGAGATCGCGCTTCACGGACTGATGGGAGCTTCCCAAGCGGTGGCGGACGTAAGGCTGGATAGATCCGGCGCGAAACCCACGCCAAAGGGAGCGGAGTTAATGGAAGTGGCATCGATGCGGCCCTTACAAATATTTAGAGTAGGCCACCCATCTGCTCCCTTATGGTAGAGATCAGCGTGGTGTTCCAGGGTATCGGCTTGCATTGTCTCAGGGAGTTGTGAAAGGCCTGAATGATAGTGGTGGCCATTGCGTTCCACGCTCTCGATACCCAGGGCAGCACACACCGCCAGATCCTGAAGCAGGGCAACAGGTCCCACATTGCAGAGGTCCTCGCCGCTCATGACAACGGTTTCACCCTCGTGGGTGCGTTGGGCAATGAGGCAGCGGTTGGTGATACCCTTGAAGATACCCTTGCAATTCTTGTGGCTGGTGCCGGCATAGCCCAGACGAAGGGCAGTGCTTAGGCTATCAAGCTGACCATCAGATTCATCAATGATCACCGGGGGACGATCGGGCCAGTCTTGGAACTGATCGTACAGGGACTCCTCAAGGGCAACATCGCGGTGCAGCGGTTGCTCAATAAAGAGGAGTTTTTCAAAGAAGGAGCGGAGCGAATCCTTATCCTGAATGGATTGCCAAAAGGCCTGGAAATCGGTGATGGACTTAAACTGTTCATTGCCATCCAGGCTAAAGGCAAAGTCGGCAGGAGCATGGGAGGTAATAATCTCGGCCAAGCTTTCCAGTCGGGCAAGGTCGGTGTCAGGCTGGCCATTAACCTTAATTTTAAAGTGGCGAAGGCCGTAGGTGGCGATGCAGTCGGTCAGAGCCTGAGGGAGTGAGTCGGCTACCTTTTCATCATCCGGGATGTCTACTGGAGTTAATGGATCAGCCAGTCCAACGGTATGGCGGGCGATGATAGAAGATAA
>CAZAIZ010000311.1:0-2754 GCA_964485275.1 uncultured Pedosphaera sp. | reverse complement strand
TGCATGAACATGCCTACATCAAGAAAATTACCACGCTCTGCGCCGGCAGGAAGGTGGAAAATCATCTGCACGGGTGCCCCGAAAAAAGTAAAGTTCTCCCGACCATGTGCCTTGCGTGCTTCCACGTCCTTACGTTCAATCCCCTTAAGCGCAAAGAGCGAGTAACCACAGTCACGCGCCCGCTCCCGCCATTCCTCAGGTTCCGGTTGCAGTGAGTATTCGTAATCAGGTTGTGGTTTCTCCCCTGCATCATAGGCAGCGCACAGAGCCTCACTCAATTCCTCACGTTTACCTCCACTGACCACCGCAACACGCCAAGGCTGGGTATTCTTTCCGGAGGGTGCTTGACCGGCAGTCAAAAGGATATCTTCAAGAATCTCCTGAGGAACGTCCTCAGAGGTAAAGGCGCGCTGACAATGGCGCGCGCGCAAGACGGATAGAAACTCAGCCGGGTTCATGGCCGTTATAAACGCCCGAGTTCAACGAACTTCACCTTCACCAAAAAAGCGGTCAACCTCAATGGCGGCATTTTCAACCGAATCAGAGGCATGACAAATATTCTTCATGCTGGTGGTTCCCATATCTCCACGAATTGTACCTGCCGGAGCCTGGGTGGAATCAGTCGGCCCAAGCAAATCACGAATTGCTGTTACAGCGTTTTCCCCTTCCATTACCAAAGCGAGCACGGGCCGGGAGCTCATAAATTCGACAATCTCAGGAAAAAAAGGCCGGTCAGCGATATGGGCATAGTGCTCTTTGAGCAGCCCATCAGTTAGGGCAATAAGCTTGGCGGCGCGAATTTCAAAACCCGCCTTTTCAAAACGTCCGATGGTCTCTCCGGCATGATGACCATCCAGACAATCGGGTTTAAGCAAAATAAGTGAACGTTCTGTAGCCATAATTAATTAAAGTCTCAAGGAGGCGGAACTAAAACAGCTTTAATCCACCGACGCAATAGCGGAAAAATCTATGAACCACTCACGCAGTGCTCGGCCAAAGCCACCGCTTTAATCATGGCCTTTGCTTTATTAACCGTTTCCTGAAACTCAGTTTCAGGCACTGAATCATAAACCCAACCGCCCCCTGATTGTACATACGCTTTACCATCCTTAAGCAACGCCGTACGAATGGTTATACAACAATCAAGATTCCCGTTGAAACTGAAGTAGCCAACGGTCCCTCCATAAGGCCCCCGGGTAGTCTGCTCAAATTCACTGATAATCTGCATCGCACGAATCTTCGGTGCCCCAGTGAGTGTGCCCGCAGGGAAAGTGGTGCGCATCAAGTCATATGGAGTTTTATCCGCACTAAGCTGACCGACCACACTCGAGACAATGTGCATCACGTGACTGTAGCGTTCAATCACCATGAGATCGGCCACCTGCACACTGCCGTATTCACACACTCGGCCGATGTCATTACGAGCCAAGTCCACCAGCATCACATGCTCAGCCCGCTCCTTGGGATCAGCCAACAACTCCTCTTCATGCGACAAATCCTCTTCATGCGTTTTACCTCTTGGCCGGGTGCCGGCAATGGGCCGAATCTGCACCTTGCCCTCCTCACTACGCACATGAATCTCCGGTGAAGCACCTACAAGCGAAAACCCATCGAGTTCCAATAGAAACATGTAAGGCGAAGGATTAATGGAACGTACCGCCCGGTAAACATCCAGTGGGTCAGCCTTCACTTCAGTGGAAAAGCGTTGTGAGCCAACCACTTGGATAACGTCACCCGCTTGAATGTACTCCTTACTCTTGTTGACATTGCTTAGGAAAGTCTCCTTTTCCATATTTGACTCAAAGGGTGCCGCCGGTGGTTCTGCCGAAAGCGTTACAGGGCGATGTTCACTGGGTTGCTCCAATAGAGAAACAAGACGATCAATTTCATCCACTGCACCCTCATAAGTATCCTCAGGCTTGCCCCCCTCTTCAATAATAGCATTAACCAATATCGTTACTGTCTGCCGCACGCGATCGAAGATGAGAAGTTCATCGGCAATCAGAAAATACATCGTGGGCGTCCCTAGTTCATCCTTGGTAGGGCGAGGAACCACCGGCTCCACATCGTGGATAAATTCGTAACCCACAAATCCCATCGCCCCGCCGGTAAAGCGCGGCAAGCCTGGCAAATCCACCGCCTGATAGCGCCCCAAAACTTTCTCCACCACCTCCAAGCCATCACGTACATGATTTTCTCCAGGCTCACGGCTCACGATATAGGTTGCGGTAACCTTGCCTTCTTCGACCACCTGCACCCGATCACCGTCTTGGCGAATAATACCGCGCGGGTTACAACCCACAAAAGAGTACCGGCTTAAATGTTCTCCACCTTCCACACTCTCACACAGGAAGGCCTCGCCATCCGAACGAATTTTCCGGTAAGCCGATAAGGGTGTCTCGAAATCGCCGAGGATCTCGCGGTAAACCGGGATCAGGTTCCCTGACTGAGCGTGGGTCAAAAACTCATCGCGCGAAGGAGTAATGTGCGAATCTTCACTCACCTTTATTTCTTGCCATACACCTCATCTGGATCAAAGAGGCGTTTCTCAGTGATCTCCGATTCATCGTCCTTCACGGAGGTAAAGAAACAGCTCTTGTAGCCTTTGTGGCAGGCAGCCCCTTCCTGGGCCACTTGAATGAGCAGCGTATCGCCATCACAATCGTAGGCAAAATCCTTTACCTCCTGCGTGTGCCCACTGCTCTCACCTTTCATCCAGTATTTTTGTCGGCTGCGACTCCAGAAATGCGTTTT
>CAZAIZ010000310.1:0-2771 GCA_964485275.1 uncultured Pedosphaera sp. | reverse complement strand
CGTTTGATGTCTTTAATTTATTGCGTGATTTTCCCCAGACCGTGGTCGAGAATGTCGAACCCGATAAAGCCGCTGCCTACAAAAAGCAACTTGAGGATGCCGGTTGCACCGTTGAGTTGAAGTAAGCTGGGCCCCTTATACGGGCAAACAGATGGAAGAAGAAGAACCACCGATTCTAGAGCCCGCCGAAGATGTTGTCGGTGACAGATCAGGGAGGAAACTCCTCTACACCCGGAAGGATGGAATGTTGGGTTCCATTTTCTTTGATCCCAATTCTGTACAGCTCACCTTAACCCGGGCAGTCGTTAGTCCCTACGGCACCAATGAGGAATACGCCATTCTTCTGAAAAGAATCCTGAACCCGGAAGTCCTAACCCTGCCGAAAACAACACCCACAACAGTGGACCCAGAGGAAGAACCGCCTATCCTGGAACCCACTGAATATATTGTTGGCGACAGGTCAGGCAAGGAACTCCTCTATACCCGGAAGGACCAAAGTCGGGGAGTGATCTACTTCGATCCGAATTCAGTGCAGCTCACCCCAACACGGGCGGTCATCAGCCCCTATGGAACGAATGAAGAATACGCCATTCTAAGGAATAAAATCCTGAACCCAGAGGTGCTAACCAATACCCCGGATGTAACTGAGCCGGTAAAAACGTGGACCTCGGCTGAGTTTGAGCCAGGCGTGCGGGTTGTTATCGAGGAAGTCCCGCTCGATTCCTACGAAGCCGCGCAAATCATGCGCAAACTCAAACCCGATCTCAGTCCATTCGAAATTCTTGAATCGCTAAAGTACAATCACGAAACAATCCTACAGGGATATGACGAGCCTCTGGCCGAGGATATCAAGGTAGACCTTGAGGAGGCTGGTTGTACTGTATATCTGCAACCGATCATTCATGAGAAGGACCCCCAGCCGGGGCCTCTTGTTGCTGAACCCGACATTCAAATCGCCCGCCCGCCGACCGAGACCGAATTCGCCCTAATCCGTAATGCCAGGGATCATCAGCATGATTCAATCAAGGCCCTCGTTGAATCGGCTCCACTCGAGCTCAATGCAAGAGACCAAGCTGGCAGACCCCTGATTTTCAGAATGCGATCCCCACAAATAATGGGACTTTTAATTGATGAGGGAGCTGATATCCACGCCCGGGATATGCAGGGAAACACCATCCTGCATCAGGGGGCCATGCAGAAAGATGTGGGCGAGATGCTGATTCAGTTTGGAGTTGATATTGATGCGCGCGGTGAAAACGGGCACACCCCACTTACCCGGGCCGCGCAGTTGAGGCTGTATCCGTTAACCAAGACTCTGGTTGAACAGGGAGCCGACATTCATTCCAAGAATGATCTTGGCGAAAACGCGCTCCAGTTGGCTGAGAGACATCAAGACAGTGAAGGAAACAAAATTGCAGCTCTACTTCGCCAATACGGTGCAGGACCCCAACCGATCCCTCAAATTGGCCGTCCACCGACCGAGGAAGAGTTTGGGAGAATCCGGTGGGCCGACTTTGGGGACGCCGTATTAAATTTTGATGAAGTCAAGGCTCTGATTGAATCCGCTCCAGTCGATGTAAACGCACGCGATAAATCCGGCATACCACTGGTAGGGGGTGTTCAGTCGCCAAGAATTTTAGGCTTTTTAATAGACCAAGGCGCGGACATTCATGCAAAAGGCTTGCATGGACGTTCCATTCTGCACGGCTTCAAAAAACACGATAATAACCTAAACCCGGATGTCTGCAAAATGTTGATTCAGTTTGGAGCTGATATTGATGCGCGGAACGAACAAGGCCAAACCCCACTCATCTGTGCAGCCCAATCTGGAGAATATGAGGTGGCTAAAATCCTAATCGAAAGTGGGGCCGATATTCATGTGAGTCCTGAACATGGAAGAACGGCGCTGGAAGAAGCCAGAGACCATCGCTTTTATGGCGTCTCTGCCTGGGAGGGCAAACTCCGGGACGGCTGTGCCAAAATAGCTGCCCTCTTGCACGAACTGGGTGCCGGAACTGAACCCGCTCTCAAAACCGGCCGTCCGCCGACCGAGGATGAATTCTTTGAAATCCGATGCGCTGAAAACCCGGAGGATTTTTTTAGAATCGACGAGTTATTCAAAACAGCCCAAATCGACATCAATGCGTGCGACCAATTGGGAAACCCAATTTTATTTCAAGTTCGCTCACCTGAAATATTAGGGCTTTTGATGGACCAAGGTGTTGACATTCACTCGAACAACGCCAGCAAGGAAAATGCTCTTCATTATTGTAACCGTGAAGTATCCCCGGATGTTTGTGAAATGCTGATCCAATTTGGAGTCGATATAAATGCCGTAGATGATCAAGGCGAAACGCCGCTTATTCGCGCCGCAGCAATGGGAAATTATGCGATCGCAAAGAAACTGATCGAGCATGGTGCCAATATCAACTACAGGACAGCTTATGGTGAAACAGCGCTATTGGCTGCTGAAAACAACCAGTGGAAGAATAAATCCCAGAGTACAGATCGGGCCGAAGATTGCCCAAAAATCGCCGCCCTTTTGCGTGAGAATGGTGCCACTTAAAGTGTCATCCTACTTGTCACTAATCTTTCCTTTTTCGTCACAACCCCGTTGTCTACACTGCGCCGCGTGAGCGAATTCACTGCAGAGCTGGTTGGCACATTTCTCCTCATCCTTCTGGGAGGAAGTGTGAATGCCAACGTAAATCTCAAAAAAACCTGCGGGCATGATTCGGCCTGGATTTTGACTTCTGCAGGTTGGGGTGTCT
>CAZAIZ010000309.1:0-2789 GCA_964485275.1 uncultured Pedosphaera sp. | reverse complement strand
GATCAGTAACATCCTGCATCGGGGCCAGTGCGGTGCAAGGCGCCTGTTCAAGGATGGAATGGAATGATTCGGCCGGATTCACGGCATAATTTTCGCTTTGCTTGGAATGAGCCTATCGCTACTTTACGCGCTCTGCGGCTGTCCCGTAGTGTAATGGTAGCACAGGTGTTTTTGGTACATCTAGTCGGGGTTCAAATCCCTGCGGGACAACCACACTTCCCTAGTCCTCGCTGAAGAGGAACTCCAGATCCGTCTTGTCGAGACTCTTGGCAAATCCTTCTTCACCGAGTACATCATTGATGGTCTGACGTTTGTCCTGTTGCAGGTTCCAGATTTTCTCCTCCACGGTGCCCGGGGCGATAAGTTTATAGGCGTTCACCGTTTTGGTTTGGCCAATGCGGTGGGTTCGGTCAATCGCCTGGGCTTCCACCGCCGGGTTCCACCAAGGGTCATAAAGGACCACATAGCTCGCAGTGGTGAGGTTGAGCCCGGTGCCCGCGGCGCGAAGACTGAGCAGGAACACCCCTGCACCCTCGGATTCCTGAAAGGCATTAACGACTTCCTGGCGGTCTTTGGTTTCCCCGGTAAGCATGTGTGTGGGTATTTCCCGGGTGCCGCAATCTTTCTCGAGAATCTTCAACATTTGTACGAACTGGCTGAAAACCAAAACCTTTTCGCCCTGAGCCACCAAGGGCTCGAGTAGATCGAAGAGGGCTTCGGTTTTTCCCGAGAGTGAATCATTGCCAACCAACGAGGGATGACAACAAATTTGGCGGAGTCGGGTGAGGGCTGCAAGCACCTGCATACGGCTCTTGGCGACTCCCTTGCTCTGGATCGTTTCCATAACCTTGTCGCGACTGCGGCGCAGTTCGGCAAGGTAGAGTTTGCGCTGATCCTTGCCCAGTTCGCAGTCATGACGTTGTTCGATACGGTCAGGGAGATCCTTGGCCACCTGTTTCTTGACGCGGCGCAACAGGATTGGTCTAAGGCGCGAAGAGAGGCGCTTGCGGGCAATGCGCCGGTTGGCGACTGCCTCCTCGCTGTCTCCACCTCCCGGATCGTATGCTTCGTGAAAGTGCTTTTCATCACCCAGATAGCCCGGTTGCACAAAATCCACGATGCTCCATAAGTCGAGCAGGCGGTTTTCCAAAGGCGTTCCAGTCAGGGCCAGTCGGATTTTACATTTGAGTTGTTTGACCGATTGGGTGACCTGCGCGCCCGGGTTCTTGATGAACTGGGCCTCGTCCAGCACGATGGCGCTAAAGTTGTAGGTCTGTAAATCTTCGAGGTCACGGCGAAGCAATGAGTAGTTGGTAACCACGATATCATGGTCCGGAATTTTCTTACGCATTCGGTGACGGGCCGAACCACTTTCCAGGACCAGAACGGACATGTCCGGTGTGAACTTTTCGGTTTCACGGCGCCAGTTGTGCATTACCGAGGCGGGGCAGATCACCAGTGAAGGATTGGATTTGCCGCGTTTTTTTCGTTTCTTTAGCCACGACAGATAAGTCAGGGTTTGAAGCGTTTTACCCAAGCCCATGTCATCAGCCAAAATGCCTCCAAGCCCCATGCTTTTTAAATGGCAGAGAAAATCAAATCCTTCATGCTGATAAGGACGAAGTTCTGCCTGAATGTTATCGGGAATACCCTCGGAGGGAATCCCTTCAAAACTCTCGATTCGATCCCTTAGCTTCTGGGCCTTCTTGCTATCCCCAAAGACAGACAGGGATTCTTCATCCAGATGGGCTGCCTGCTCCATGGCAATCTTTTGCGTGCCAGGCTGGAGCCCGTCCAGACCGAGGTCGGCCATGGTCTCCTGTGCCTGTTGCGTTGCATTGACATCCAGCTCCACCCAGCCTTTGTTGGGCAACTTAACAAATCTGCCTGTCGCCTGAGCCAGGCTTTCCAAATCTTTCTTGGTAAGCTTGAGGCCCTCTTCCTCCCATTCTGCGGATACCGAAAGCCAGTCAATTCCACTGCCCTTGACGATTAATTTGGGCTTGAGACGTTTGGGTTTCAGGAAGAGACGCTGGAAGGCATCATTGCCGAGGAATTCAGCGTCTTCGGGGCGATCATCCCATACACTGGCCAACACGTGCAGGAAGTTTTCATTTGCATCGCCAATCCACAGGCCGGGTTCAGGTGTAAACCAGTCAAGTTGACGCAACCAATTAATGGCTGGTTCAAGCCGCTCATCCTCCAGGACTTGGGGTCGTTTGGGTTTGCGTTTCCCAGTGGTGATAATTTTCCATTCATGGCCGGTCCACTCCCACTGACTACTGTCCTTCGCCTTGGCCTGAAGTCGTAGTTCCAGTCTATCGCCGTGCAGCTCAAAAACAAAACGGGGTTTGGCTTCCAGTGAATCACATAGATTGGCCCAATCCACATCTCCCTCTTCATGAGTTCGACGAAGATGGGTGATGAAACGGGTGCTGAGTTTGGTAATGGGTGCGCGCGGGTTGGCGACCCATTTGGTCAGCAGCTTGGTCGGTGGACTGTTACGCAGGAAATAAAAGGTGCTGTTCCACAGGACGAGGGTTGGTCGGCAGGCGAAGAAAACAGCTTCTCCCATGGGCACTTCGGTGCCATCAGGCAGACGTAGTTGATGGGTGAAGGCAAGCTCGGCGGTGCCGTTGCGGAGGGTGGGGGACAACTCGGTGAGCTGGCCAAGGAAACGGTACTGAGGTTGATCAATGCTGGGTTGCAATCGGGATTCCTCCCCCCAATGGGCAAGCCATTGCAAGAGTTGCTGACCGGAGAGGTAGAGGTCGCCATCGCCGGCTTCA
>CAZAIZ010000308.1:0-2794 GCA_964485275.1 uncultured Pedosphaera sp. | reverse complement strand
GTGCAAAATTTCACGCTTTCACCATGCGGGAGCCGGTGGGAGTGGTGGGGCAAATCATCCCTTGGAATTTTCCTTTGCTAATGGCTGCCTGGAAATTGGGACCGGCTCTTGCCACGGGTAACTGTGTGGTTTTGAAACCTGCTGAACAAACTCCCCTGACTGCCTTGCGCCTTGGTGAAATTATTCAGGAAGCAGGAGTGCCTGAAGGGGTGGTAAACATTGTTACCGGTATGGGAGAAACTGCCGGAGCTGCTTTAGCCGCGCATGATGATGTGGACAAGGTGGCTTTTACTGGTTCAACCGAGGTGGGCAAGATGATAGTGAATGCCGCTTCAGGAAACCTGAAGAAGGTTACTTTGGAATTGGGTGGTAAATCACCCAATATTATTTTCAAGGACACTGCTGATCTGGAGGCAACGATTGCCGGGGCGGCTAGTGCAATTTTCTTTAATCATGGCCAATGCTGCTGCGCGGGTTCACGGCTTTATGTGGAAAAGGATATTTTTGATGATGTAGTTGCCGGCGTGTCGGCTGCAGCTGAGTCCATTAAGCTTGGTCCGGGACTTGCCCCGGATACTGAGATGGGTCCATTGGTTTCAGATGAGCAGCTCAATCGTGTTACCGGTTACATGAATGCCGGGCAGGAAGCAGGCGCTACGTGTGTTGTGGGAGGCACGCGTCGGGGGGAGCAGGGTTATTTTGTGTCCCCTACTGTTATCAAGGATGCCCAGGATGACATGAGTATTGTCCGCGAGGAAATTTTCGGCCCGGTGGTCGTGGCTGATCCTTTTGATGATATTGAGGAAATTATTGGACGCAGTAATGACAGTACCTACGGGCTTGCCGCCGGTATCTGGACCAATGACATCGGGAAGGCTCACCGTACTGCTGCTCGTTTACGGGCGGGAACGGTCTGGATTAACTGCTATAATATCTTTGATGCTGCCCTTCCTTTCGGGGGCTACAAACAAAGTGGCTGGGGCCGTGAAATGGGCCATGAGGTTCTTGATTTGTACACCGAAACCAAGGCCGTTTGCTTGGGCTTGTAGGGAGTATCGCAAGAGTAGGCTAGAATGGCCCTTCGCGGAGGGGGGATGGATCCATGGTGAAGACACTGGCGTCAAACGTTTCCTTCAGGAGTTTGGATTTCAGTTCTCGGTGGGATTTGCTTTTCCAGAGATTCTCAAATTCATCCGGGTCCTCCACCAAATCATATAGTTCGCCCTGATCGGTACCGTGATAGACGACCATCTTGTGGGAGTTGGTCCGGTGCATCGTCCCGTAGCTATGTTTGTGACTCCAGGCGTTATAGTATTCACTGAAAACGCTCTTTCGGTGCTCTTTGGAATCCATTTGCCCCATGAGGATGGGCAACAGTGTTTTGCCCTGGATGTATTGAGGGATTTCGAGCCCGGCTGAATCCAGCAGGGTGGGGGCAATATCAGTAAGCTCCATTAACCCCTCTGCTCGCAGTTCATTCTGGAAATGGCCGGGCCAACTGAAAATCAGGGGAACCCTTACTGCTTCCTCATAAAAATGAGGGCCCTTAAGATAAATTCCATGATCTCCGAGCATTTCACCATGATCACTCATGAAGATGACAATCGTATTATCCAGCTGATCAGTCTCCTCCAGTGAAGCAATCATGCGCCCGACGTTTTCGTCAATCAGTTCAATCATTGCATAATAGGCTGCGGTGACTTCCTGCTTGTTACGGTCAGTCATGGCTGCGACGTGGTAGCTATTGGGGTCGCTGTGGGCAAACTCACTATCCAGCTGCTGGTAGGTTGTTTTGCTGGCGGCTTCGTTAGGCCGGCTCTTGGGCAGCGGGAGTTCATCAGGATTGTACCGGGCCAAGTAGTCGGCTGGAGGATCAAAGGGGTGATGGGGGGCAAAGCAGTTGTAGCTAAAGAACCACGGGCTGCCCTTTTGCTTGCGGATAAAGTCAATGGCCATATTGGCGCACCAGGTAGTCTGGCTGTATTCAGCGGGGATTCCCTCTTTTATGAAGGGAGTGGATTCCCCCCTGTAAAGGTCATCCCAGCTTTGTTCCTGTTGAGTCAGCCATTGGGTGTAGGCGTTCTCCGGCCAATCGGGTTGTGGATGATGGGACCAGTGAAACACTTTGTATCCATCATCAATCCGTTTTTCCACCACCCCATTGGCACAGGTGGCCAAGTGGAGTTTTCCAGCCAGTCCACAGGTATAGCCTGCATCAGCCAGGAGTCGGCTGATGAGTTTTTCGGTGGCCGGGAGGGCTTGTCCATTCTGTCGGCAACGGGTGGTGCGCGGATATCGACCGGTCAGGAATGAGGCACGACTTGGTGAGCATACAGGGCTTTGGCAGTAGGCACGGGTAAAGGCGGTGCCTTTTTTAATGAGGGCATCGATGTTGGGTGTGCGGATATGGGTGTTGCCCAGCGCGTGCAAGGTGTCCGCGCGTTGTTGATCGGTGCAAATCCAAAGGATATTGGGCTGATCGGCCACGTGGGTTGATACAATCAACTCGCCTTTCCTGGCGAGCCTTGGTTTTGATGGGGTGTGGAATTCCCAAAGATAGTTTCGGGAGGCCAAACCGGTGCGGATCGAGCCGCTCTGGATTGGGCGATTAGTAATGATATCCCCCACGGGGGATGGTGTCCAGCTGGTCGACTGGCCGAAGATGGGGTGATTGATTCAAGGTACAATCTGAAGGAAACTCCGAAGGCGGATTATTTGCAGCGCACCGAGTGGAATGTCCGGGATTCTGATGCAACCGTGATATTTAGCATCAAACCGGATTTGATGGGAGGAT
>CAZAIZ010000307.1:0-2797 GCA_964485275.1 uncultured Pedosphaera sp. | reverse complement strand
TCCTGGCTCAATGGCCAAACTTACCCCATCAACCGCCTTGCAAGCAGCCACGGCCCGCCTGAACACACCACCTTTAACCGGGAAATGCATCCGGAGATTTTTAATCGCCACTATGGATCCAGTTCCGTTCATTTAACACAAATCGGACAGGCCTCCACCCAATGATTGGGTGAGATTTCCTCAAAAGGAGGGCGTTGGTTTAAGTGATTTTCTTCATGTTCCCTCTCGCTACGGGGAGCAAAACGGCATCCCGCTTTTAAGTCCTTCAAGGCCGGCACCATTCCATCAATTGTATTTAGCTTTGTCTTGGGCGTGCCATTGAGCCTGGGAATCGAGTTTAAAAGGCCCTGGGTATAGGCATGGCGAGGGTTGGCAAAAATCTCTCTTGCTGAGGCACGCTCCACAATGCGCCCGGCATACATTACGCACACTTCATCACAGGTCTCTGCAATAACCCCTAAATCGTGGGTAATCAGAATGATCGACGTCCCCAGATCGCGCTGCAGCGACTTCATTAGCTCCAGGATTTGTGCCTGAATGGTGACGTCAAGAGCCGTAGTCGGTTCATCGGCAATCACCAGTTCCGGGCCGCAGGCCAAGGCGATGGCAATAACAACCCTTTGGCGCATGCCACCGGAAAGTTGATGCGGATATTCAGTGGCACGGATTTCCGGGGAGGGAATCCCCACCTTATCAAGCATCTCGACGGCCTTTGTCCAAGCTTCATCAGGGCCATAATCATTGTGCTGGGTTAAGACCTCACAAATCTGTTTGCCGATCCGGTGCACCGGATTAAGAGCCGTCATGGGTTCCTGAAAAATCATACTGATTCGGTTGCCGCGAATAGTGCGCATATCCTCTGCGGGCAAGGTGCGAAGGTTGGTCTCATCGAAAAGCACTTCACCCCCAAGGATTTTACCCATGGGTTGGGGCAATAGCCGCATAACCGACATTGCCGTAACACTCTTGCCGCAGCCACTTTCCCCTACAATCCCCAAGGTGCGACTCCTGTGCACATCAAAACTGACCCCGTCAACAGCGGCAACCTGACCCTGGTCAGTATCAAATGCCGTGACGAGGTCACGGACTTGAAGCATTACTTCACCCTCAGATTCGGCCACAGTCGATTTTACTTCCGGTATTGATCGTAGACCTTGATCGTTTTCTTGAATTTTTTCCCAGATTTCTTGGCCTCCTGCGTCTGGGCCTTGGCATCAGTATCAATCCAGTGAAGGTGAAACTCCTCCATGTCACGACTTTGTCGTACATTGAACCCTTCAGGCCATTTTACCCAACGCCAATACCCAACACGGTACCATGGCTTGGCCCAGGCGGGAATAAAACCGGCGTGGTCATGCAATCTCTGGATGAGATCATGAGAGAGTTCTGTAATCTCCTCAAGCCCCTCAGCCTCCCGGTACTTTTTAATGAGTTTGTCGAGCTCGCGATTCGCTGTCAGGGTGGAGTTATTGGTGTCGGGCTTGGGAGTGATCCCTTCGCGCAATGACCCATCAGCTTTATATAGCTTATCCCCCTCCTCTGCATAAGCGTTGTAGGAATGGTACGGCTCAAAAAAGCGCGGGTATAATTCCACTGAATTATTCAACCCCCCGAATGATATTTCATGCTGTTTTTCACTGGTCTTCTTCCAGCCAGCAGTAAGCTCAAGCATTTCAATATTCAATTCTACGCCGGCCTTTTTTGCTTCTTGTTGCAAAACCGTCAGCAGAGAAGAAAACCGCTTGTAGCCCGTTGTTATGGTGAAGGTTAGCCGCTTGCCGGCCTCATTTTGAAGAATGCCATCGGCCCCCCGTTTGGAAAATCCAGCCTTGGTAAAGGCGACTCCAGCCTTCTCAACAGAAAACTCGCGAGCTTTTACCTTCGGATTACTCCGTCCACCATATCCATCGGCAACCGTCTGCATTCGTTCAAAATCCCCATGAAATATCTCCTTATTCACCAAATCCCAATTCATTGAGTAATGCAACCCTTGGCGTATGTCCTGATTATCCAAAAGGGGCTTTGAACAGTTGATTCGCAAAGCCCATGTCGGCCTGGGGATGTCATTATAGAACTGGGCTTTATGAATATAGCCATTTTCAACCTCCGGATCATCATTGGGTAGTTTATCGTACCAGTACTCAGGCAAACTCAAGCCGTGCCAATCCAGCTCTCCTTTTCTGAAAAGCTCAAACACCTTGGCCGGTTCACGAACAACCGTGACACGAATCTTCTCCGGGTTGAACCGGTTCTTATAGAACTTCTTTTTATCCGCCCACCAGTTAACAACGCGTGTGAGGGTGATGGCCACTCCATCATTAATGTTTTGCTTTCTCACCTCATAAGGTCCGGCGGTGGGCTCAAACTCCCACTGGTAATCCTTCAGGAAATCCTCATCAAGCTCCTCATAATGGTGTTCCGGAACCGGACGAATAGCCGCCTTGGTGATGACATCGGGCTTTGCCTTATAATAGGTAATTGAGAGGGTCCGCGTATTATACAAGGTAATATTGAGAAACTTCTTGTCATCATAATAATCATTATACCAGGGAGCCTTTATATGCTTGCTACGCATGAAATAGAAATGGAAGAAGAAGTCTGTCACCTGAACCGGTTCCCCATCCGAATAGCGAGCATCCGGATCCAGCTCAAAAAATACCGTTTTCTTATCCTCGCCCACTGCCCAACGCTTGGCAATTGCCGGAATATATCCGTCTGTTTCCGGATGCTCATGTACCAACCCAAAGGCATTGTTATCAAGAATATGACGCCTGAATGAACCACTGGCATCGGGGCC
>CAZAIZ010000306.1:0-2804 GCA_964485275.1 uncultured Pedosphaera sp. | reverse complement strand
TTAACCCGTATGGAGTCTCCAAAATGGAAGCGACTGAAAAAGTGTATAAAGCGCGCGAGGGGGGCTTGTTTGCAGTCAACGGATTTCTCTACAATCATGAATCGCCGCGTCGCGGCCCCAACTTTGTGACGCAAAAAATTTGCTCCGGAGCCGCAGCGATTTCATTCGGGTTGGACAAAGAATTGAGATTAGGTGACATCTCCATGAAGCGCGATTGGACTGACGCTCGGGATGTCGTTCGAGGTATGTGGCTTTCATTACAGGCTAATCAGCCCGATGATTACATCTTTGCCTCTGGTCAAACTCATGCGGTGCAGGAGGTGGCGGAAATTGCCTTTGAAACCGTTGGTTTGAAGTGGGAAGACCATGTGGCGAGTGATGACTCTTTTATTCGCAAAAAGGAGCCGATAGATCTGGTTGGAGATGCGTCAAAAGCCAAGGCGCTGCTGGACTGGGAGCCTCAAACCTCGTTTCGTGATCTGATTGTGGAAATGACTGATGCAGCATGGGCTCAGTTGAATCGTTCGAGATAGTCCTCATAGGCCTGTTTCAGGCCGCTTTCAAAGTCAATCTTTGGCTTCCATCCCATGGCCTTCAGGCGAGAGTCATCGAGCAGTTTGCGAGGCATGCCATCAGGTTTTTCGGTGTCCCATTTTACTTCACCGGAGTAACCAGTCAGTCTGACCATCTTTTCGTTAAGATCTCGAATGGAAAGCTCGGTGCCGCCGGCAATGTTAATGGGTTGCGCATCGCTATAGTTGTCCAACAGGTGGACACAGCCTGTGGCTGCATCATCTACATTTAGAAATTCACGTCTTGGATCACCAGTGCCCCAGTTGGTGATAGTCGTTTCGCCATCGATTTTTGCCTGATGATATTTTGAAATTAAAGCGGGGATAACATGCGATCGGCCCGGTTCGTAATGGTCATTGAGCCCATATAAATTGGTTGGAATGGCGGAAATAAAGTCGCATCCGTACTGTTGCCGGTATGCCTGACACATTTTCCAGCCAGTTACTTTTGCCGTGGCATACCCTTCATTGGTGGGCTCCAGAGATCCGGTGCAAAGCGATCCCTCCTTCAAGGGTTGATCGGCCAAGCGCGGGTACATGCAGGAGCTCCCCAGGAAGAGGAGCTTCGATACTCCGTTTTGATGTGCCCCATGAATCAGGTTGGTTTGTATCTGTTGGTTCTCAAGAAGGAAATCGGCCGGTTGGGTTCGGTTGGCGTCAATACCACCCACTTTGGCCGCGGCAATAATGATGATGTCAGGTTGTTCTAATTTCAGGTAAGACTCGGTGGCTTCTTGGTTGCGCAAATCGAGTTGGTCTCTTGTCTGGCCAACCACGTTGTTGAAACCCGCCTCTTTGAGGGCACGGCATAAGGCGCTGCCAACCATGCCTTTATGACCGGCTACATATACCTTGGATTCCCGTGACAGGCTCACCAAGCGAAGCTACTCAAAAATTGTTATCTTGGCCATCTGGATTTATGTTGTGCTTTCGGGGTATTGTTCTTTGCCTAGCGTCGTTACTATT
Organism: uncultured Pedosphaera sp.; assembly: GCA_964485275.1. GTDB lineage: Bacteria > Verrucomicrobiota > Verrucomicrobiia > Limisphaerales > UBA1100 > UBA1100. Next base: position 1,266 of record CAZAIZ010000306.1, on the reverse strand, counting down.
GGTATCATCTGGGGCGAATCATATTTAATTCATGAAAAAAATCTTATATATTGCACTGGTTATTTCTTCATTTTCTAACTTTGCCGCAGGCAAGGGGGGTGCTTTTCTAAGTGCCAACGAAGCAGGTGCGGACTTTTTCATTCAGGGCGAGTACTCCGGTGAAAACGTTGAGGGAGATAAGGTGGGGCTCAACATCATCGCTCTTGGGGATGGCAAGTTTCAGGGTGTAGGGTTCATGGGAGGATTGCCGGGGGATGGCTGGGATCAGGGGGAAAAGCTACCCTTCACCATCAAGAGTGATGGTGAAAAGATGGTTTTTACTGATCCGGACGCCAACGAATATACGGTTAAAATAAAGAACGGTAAATTGATAGCCTGGCTGGCTGGTGACAAGTTTGCCGAATTGAAAAAGGTGGTTCGCAAAAGCCCAACCCTGGGAGCCAACCCCCCGAAGGGTGCGGTGGTTTTGTTTGACGGGAGTACAGCCGATAAGTTTAAGAATGCCAAACTCAGCGAGGACAAGCTACTGATACCCCGGGCCGACAGTATCCAGCGCTTTGGCAGCCACAAGTTACACATTGAGTTTTTCCTGCCATTCAAGCCCAAGGCTCGCGGACAGGGTCGCGGCAATAGCGGGTGCTATTTGCAGGGTCGTTATGAGGTGCAGGTGCTCGATTCCTTTGGCCTTGAGGGAAGGAACAACGAGTGTGGAGGGATTTACAGCATCAAGGCCCCTGACCTGAACATGTGTTATCCACCTCTTTGCTGGCAGACCTATGACATTGATTTTACTGCGGCCAAGTTCAAGGATGGCAAGAAGGTGGAAGACGCTCGGATGACCGTTCTGCACAACGGGGTGAAGATCCATGACAATGTAAAGCTACCCAAACGTACTACGGCCAGCCCGTTGCCTGAGGGCCCGGAACCAGGATATCTGCACTTGCAGGACCATGGGAATCCCGTGCGTTACCGCAATATCTGGGTTCTGGAGATGAAATAGTCTCTGGGGTTATTTAGACTGGGCTATCAGGCCGGGGTTCTGCACAGGGCTCCGGTTTTTTAGTGCAGTTCCATCCAGAACCAAATGGCTGCACCGATTCCAAAAAGGATCGAGGCAATGAGTGCGGCCATCTCAAATTCCGCGTTTATTGCAATCATTATGGTTCCATGATGGCATTAAGATTGTGATAAAAGAAAGCCTATTAAAAAGAGAAACCGTCGCGGCTGGGTGGTGGGCGTCACCGCGACGGTTATATTCTGCGGATT
>CAZAIZ010000305.1:0-2806 GCA_964485275.1 uncultured Pedosphaera sp. | reverse complement strand
TGGAGTGCCTGTTTTTGCGTGGAAAGGGGAGACTTTGGAAGAATACTGGGATTGTACATTCAGCGCTCTTACTTGGCCTGATGGTTCTGGGCCTGACCAGATTGTTGATGATGGAGGGGATGCAACCCTTTTGATTCATAAGGGTGTTGAGCTCGAGAATGGAAGTGATTGGATTGATACAGCTTCAGAAAGTGAGGAAGAACAGGTAATAAAGAATCTTCTCAAGAAGGTTCAGCTTGATAAGCCGGGGCATTGGTCTCCAGTGGCTGAAGCTATTCTTGGAGTGTCTGAGGAAACCACGACAGGAGTTCATCGGCTATTACAAATGGAAGAACGGGGTGAGTTGCTTTTTCAGGCCATTAATGTGAATGATTCAGTAACCAAGTCCAAGTTTGATAATGTATATGGTTGTCGCCATTCATTGGTCGATGGGATCAAGAGGGCTCTTGATGTGCTTGTATCCGGGAAAGTTGCCATGATTTGTGGTTATGGTGATGTTGGCAAAGGCTCAGCGGAATCTTTGGCTAATGAGCGGGCCCGCGTAATGGTTTCTGAAATCGACCCAATATGTGCTCTGCAGGCCTGTATGGCAGGTTATCAGGTGACCACGGTTGAAGCTGCATTGCCCGAAGCGGATATCTATGTGACGACTACAGGCAATAAGGATATTATTACAGCTGACCACATGTCTCGGATGAAGGATCAGGCGATTGTCTGCAACATAGGTCATTTTGATAACGAAATTCAGGTTGCAGGTCTGGAGGCGATGGAAGGGGTAACGCGCGAGGTCATTAAGGATGATTCTATTCCCGGCGGCCCGGTGACCCGCTACAATTTTCCTGATGGACGTTCCATTTTCCTATTGGCTGAAGGGCGCCTGATCAATCTGGGTTGCGCAACGGGTCATCCCAGTTTTGTGATGTCCAACAGTTTTACCAACCAGACGATTGCGCAGATAGATATTCAGAAGAATCCAGAGCGTAAGATAGGGGTGTATCGCTTGGATAAGGAACTGGATGAGGAAGTGGCAAGGCTGCATCTGGATAAATTGGGGGCCACGCTTACACAGCTTTCTCAGGAACAGGCCGATTATATAGGTGTGCCAGTAGATGGGCCTTACAAGCCTGAGCATTACCGCTACTAACAAATTATTCCCATTGCGGGTTTCAGGCCGCATTTTTGTGGGCACATTCGTAGAACCATCGCATCATTGCCCAAGTAATGTTGTTACGGATGGAACCAGCCTGTGGAGGGAATATCGTTCGGTATGTTGGTGATGTGGTGCGTTTTGTTCTTGAAGGTGTGCCAGATGGATGTAGCGCACGGATCCGGACGAACATCGGCCGTGGAAAGGCAATTCGTGAAGGTATAATCAGCTCGGTACAAGAGCCTGAAGTCCAATTGGAAGCCTGCTGGCGGGATGTCTCAATGTGCCAGGGGGCAGCTGGGTTCGAGGTGTCCTTTGTTCTTTCTGAGGTGGGGTGGTTCCAGGCAAAAGCCTATGTGATTGATTCTCAAGGGGCTCAGCACTGGCCGGAGGGAGATAACATAGGGGTTTCTGTTCATCCAAATTCGTGTCGTACGGCTAATACAATTTATTGTGCATTTCCGCGCATGTTTGGAAGGAACAAGCATTCTGAAGACACCCAGTCAGAGCTTAATGATCCTCGAATATTGTCTTTAGACGAAGAGGGATACACCGTTATTCCATCCAGCGGGACCTTTCGTTCACTTAAATCTGAATTGCCCCATATAATTGATAAATTGGGATGTAAGATACTTCATTTACTCCCAGTTGGTCCTGTGCCTACGACTTACGCAAGAATGGGGCGTTTTGGGAGTCCGTACGCTTGCGGGGATTTAATGTCAATCGACCCAGCTTTGGTTGAATTTGACAAGCGGACAACCGGTGTAGAGCAGTTTTGTGAACTTACTGACGCAGTTCATGGTTATGGGGCACAGGTATTTATAGATTTGGCAATAAACCATACAGGATGGGGGAGCACGCTTCAAAATGATCATCCCGACTGGTTCTTGCGTGAGTCGAACGGAGATTTTGCGAGTCCAGGGGCATGGGGTGTGACATGGGGTGATCTGGTTGAGCTTGATCCTCAGCATAATGGTTTATGGGAACATTTGGCTGATGCCTTTCTTGCTTGGTGTCGCCGTGGTGTTGATGGGTTTCGTTGTGATGCGGGTTACAAGGTCCCCATGCGCGTGTGGCGCTATATTATCGCGAGAGTTCGTGAAGAGTTTCCTGATACCATTTTTCTTTTAGAGGGTCTTGGAGGGGGTTGGGAGGCGACCTCAGATTTGCTGACTCAAGGGGGGATGCAGTGGGCTTATTCCGAGCTTTTCCAGGAATATGATGGGCCGCGGGTTGCGGCATATCTGGACCATGCACACGCCCAAAGCAGGCGCGTGGGATCGCTAATTCATTATAGTGAGACCCATGATAATGAAAGGCTTTCAGTAAAAGGCAAATCCTGGTCATTAATGAGAAACCGTCTGTGTGCATTGACCAGTATCAATGGTGCTTACGGGTTTACAAACGGGGTTGAATGGCTCGCGATGGAGCGTGTAAATGTTCATTCTGCCAGAGGTCTCAATTGGGGCAATAGCCAAAACATTGTCGATGAACTGTCCGCTCTTAATGCCTTGCTCGCGAATCATCCCTGCTTTTTTGATGGGGCGAAGCTAGCGCGTGTTAGCCCTGATGACTCTTCAGTTTATGCGCTCAGTCGCAAGGCCTTTGACTCATCCTCTGAGTTGCTGGTTTTAGTTAACTTGGATACGGACAATTGCC
>CAZAIZ010000304.1:0-2808 GCA_964485275.1 uncultured Pedosphaera sp. | reverse complement strand
CCTGAGCAGGGGCGACATTGGCGAGCAGGGTGCCGACCACGGTGAGGATGGTAATAGATTTCATCTTAATGAAGGGAATTATATCAGGACTTTGGTGGGGGTAAAGCTAAGCTTAGCTCAAAATTAAGGCATTATCCGAACCAAATCTAGGGAGCGTGTGAATGAGTGAAGCAATGGATTTATTAACTCCAACAGTGCCTGTTGACCATTTAATGGGAATGCAAAGTCAAATACTTTACCAAATCGACCATAGTCTACATAATGAACCAATAATCTGATCCCACTACCATAAAACCACCACTTTTCTGTGGGCAACCCAGAGTTGACCTGCTGTGAAAATGCTGTGAGCATTTTGGCCGCGGAGAATAGCGTTGAAGATTCTCCAGCACTTAAGCGTCCGTTCTTGATATCACTCAAATGGAAGAGTCACCACCAACCAGTGAAACACCACCTGCTGGATTGGCTGTTATTCACGGTGCTCTGGGCTTGATCCTCTTGGGGATTGGATTTTTCTTCCCAATACACTGGGGTCTGCAGCATCCGGCCGTGGTAAAACAGGCGGCGGCAACCGCACCGGAGAATCTGGTTGATTTCGGGAAAAGCACGGCTGCACCGGCCGACAATAAGGGTAAAGCCAATCCCCAAGCTGCACGGATGATATGGCTGGCGGCAAGCCGGCTCAAACAGCCTCAAACCGATGAACTGAAAGAAAGGCTTATGCCTGAACGCACTCAGGCAATCAGTGAGTTTCTGGACCCAAATTACCGGGAAAAAGTTCGCTCGTCCTTATCTCCCAGGGGTCTCTCTGAGGAAGTCCATGATATCCTCAACACTAGGAAATTAAAGGAACTACAGAACCACGAGCCCGCCATTGTGCTCACTAGCTGGCTGCATCACAACCATATGCTGGGACCGATGGCCAAGGAGCTGGTTGCCATGAGCCGCTCAAAGAACCTCCCTGGTCTCAAGCAGTTTTATCTATCCATAGGCATTCTAGCTGACCTAATGGATGAGTTCCAGCTCATGCAAGTTACAGCCCTGATGCTGGACGTTGAAACACTCACGCGACTTTCTCACATCGCAATGGTCCAGACCATGCTACCACCGTTTGACAGTATCGGAAATAATAGTGACCCACTCCCACCCGGCAACGATGGGCAAAAGAATTTCGAGCAGGTAATAGAAAGCGACGAATTAAAGACGGACCTGCCTCCTCTGCAGGAGTATTTTGCCGATATTGACACCGACGGTAACAAGAAAATTAACTTACCAGAATGGGTTAACTACGGCCATCGACCGCTAAAAATTACGGATTTTCCGCTGACATATAGCGCCACCATATGGGCTGGCACACCGGCGGGAGCCAAGCAAGTGGTGGATTACCTGATGAAACATGGCATGGATGGCGATCGTGACCTGCACCAGGCCATGAAACACGGCAAGGGTGCCCTCCTGCACCTTGTGGAAAGCGGGGAGCGTATCAGCCCGCGCGGAAACAGCGACACAACACTAAGTGCCATGGCCTCCTTTAGCCTCAAGCATCCCAAGCTGGCAGGAACCATTCGCCTGCTGTTGATGATATTGGGCGGGGCGCTCCTATTGCGCTTGTTTACCTTGTTAAAACCTATAACCTTGTCCACCGACCGACAGGTGATACTGTATCGCTGGCAACGGCGCGCCTCAGCATGTGCTTTGCTTATCCTGCTCATCATCGCCGGTGAACCCATACTGCTCCAATCTGCTGTCTCCTCAGAATATGAGGTGGCCGTTAAACTTCGCCTCCCTGACAATAACCCAAACACGGAGAATAATCCTATGCTCGCACTAGCAGCCTCAAACACATCAGACACATGGTGGAATATTGCCATGATCGCTTTTTTTGCCGTTGTTCAATTCTGCGTTTACTGCAAATGCAAATCCACAATAGACGAAATCTCCAGCAGCCCCACCTCTCCGGAACAAAAATTGCGCCTGCTGGAAAACGAGGACAACCTCTTTGATTTAGGACTTTATATTGGAATTGGCGGTACTGCGCTTGGATTGGGCATGATCATGGTCGGCTGGCTTACCACACCTTCCGCTGCCTATGCTTCCAACATTATGGGAATAATCTGTGTTGCCTTGGTTAAAATCAAACATTTGCGAAATACTCGACAGGAACTCCTAGAGGAAGCCAATCAGGCTGCCTCCAGATAGAGACTTCAGGCTACCTTGACATGAATAAAACACTGCTATTGATTCTCCTCGATTTCCTTTTGCTTCACATGATCCACGATTCGCCGTGGGACAAGGTGAAGAAGGAGAACGCGCACCTGAGCGGCGGAACAGACACCTATGCCAAGCATGCTGAGGAACTCCAGTTCGTTCGACTGCAAATGCAAGCCAAGGACAAGGAGGCACAAGGCTTGGCGGACCAACTGGCTTTCAGCAAGCAAGGTGAAGCAGAACAAGCCAGTGCTTATGCCAAGGCCCAAGCCGATAAAACAAATTTGAAGGGGCAACTCGACACAGCACATGCAGCCCTCAGTGCAACCGAAGAACAACGCCTCATCGCCCTTAAGGACGCTGCTGAACGCCAAGAGATCCTCAAACTCAAGGAACAAGAAGCTCAACAGACGGCAGCAGAAGCGGCAGAAAGGGACAAGACCATCATCACCCTGACCAACACGGTGGAACGGCTCAACACTAACATTGACGGCCTGAAAAATCAGATTGGCGACCTGAAAACCGATTTTAACACCGAGTACACGAAGCTAGTAAACAACAACGAGGACTTGATCAAAAAGAACGCCACGCTGGACGAAAAGA
>CAZAIZ010000303.1:0-2809 GCA_964485275.1 uncultured Pedosphaera sp. | reverse complement strand
GTCGGGCAGCGGAGATAACCAGCAGGATCGGGTGCTGAAAACAGGAGGCATATTGATTGTCTCTTTTCTACTCCTGATTATCTGGGCACTGATCTTTTCGCGATTCTCAAAACAATTACGACTCCGACTCCTGTTTAGTATAATTGGAGCATTCGCCCTGTTTGGAGCCTGTTTCCGGTTCGATCAAGTCAGCGGAAACATGGTGCCACTCTTTGAGTGGCGCTGGGCAAAACGTTCACTCCCTGAAGTGGCAGATGATGGACGAACCTCAGGCTTAACGGATTTAGACTCCAATTCCACCGAGTTCTCATTTCCTCAGTTTTTGGGACCAACCCGTGATTGCAAGACTCCCGGGCCAAAACTGGCTATCGACTGGAAATCCAGCCCGCCAAAGGAAATGTGGCGACAAGACATTGGCGCAGCCTGGTCAGGATTTGTTGTATCAGCTCACCGGGCCATCACGCAGGAACAACGTGATGAGAATGAAGTTGTCTCCTGCTATCATCTACTCACCGGTAAAATGCTTTGGATGCACTCCAATCCCGGTCACTACAATACCAAGATAGCCGGTGAAGGACCAAGGGCCACTCCAGCAATCCATGAAGAAAAAGTTTATGCCCTGGGAGCCACGGGCATACTTAACTGTCTGGAACTGGCAACCGGAAAACCGGTATGGCAACGCAATATCGCCTCTGATGCCGGCCTAAAAGTTGATGATGAAATGGACCAAACAGGTGCCTCAAAGAAAAGAAACAAGGCCAAGGAATGGGGGTACAGCAGTTCGCCGCTTGTTCTGGATGGCAAGGTGATTGTCAGTGCAGGCGGTGAAGCGGGTAAATCCCTGCTTGCTTACAACCTCGAAACAGGTGAACCCGCATGGACAGGAGGAAATAGTCGCGCGGGTTACAGCTCCGCCTGTGTGGCAACGATTCATGGGAAAGAGCAAATCCTGATCTTTAACCAGGATGGCCTCGCCGCTCACGAGTCAGAAACTGGCTCAATTGCTTGGTCTTTCAAGTGGGAAGCAGGGGTCCCTCACGTGTCGATGCCTGTGATCTTGGACGACAATCAAATCCTACTCAGCTTGGGATACGGACAAGGGAGTAAATTAATTCAGGTCAATAAGAGTGAGGAATCCTTTTCTGCCAGCGAACTTTGGAGTTCCCGTTTCATGAAAGCCAAGTTTACCAATCTAATTGCGTATCAAGGCCATATCTATGGGTTGGATGACGGCATCTTTGCCTGTATCAATCAGGAGGATGGTCGCCGAAACTGGAAGGATGGCCGTTTTGGGCACGGGCAAATTTTAAGGCGGGCAAACCATATTCTCGTCATGGCTGAAAATGGCGAAGTGATCCTCATTGAAGCCAGTCCGGAAAGACAAATTGAGGTGGCGCGCTTCGTTGCCCTCGATAGTAAAACCTGGAATCCGCATACGCTCGCCGGCCAATATCTATTGGTGCGCAACCACCGCGAAGCTGCCTGCTACAAGCTTCCTTTGGCGAAAATTCCGACGGATACACCGGCCCAATAATGAGATCCATCATTGCATCGATCGCTGTGGCGATTGCCGCCACAGCAGCGGAGCGTTTGAATAATAATTTCAAGTGCGTGGATCTGTCGGACTTGAAAGGGCCGCTACCTCTGGATGTTGTTTCGACCACGCAGATTTTAAAGCAGACCGAGAATTGGGAACACAGTTCCTGGGAAAACCCGCAGTGGCCGAAGGGCGGGCATCGCTCACTGGGTTACCCGACCCTCGTCAGGAATAACCACGGCAAAAACCAGGATGGCCACTACTATTTGTACTACGCCCACCACGATCCCATGTCCGGCATCGGCTGTGCGGTGGCCAAGTCCATCAAGGGCCCGTACATCAAGCTGGCGGCTCTGCCGGATTCTGGCCGCAAACACAGCCGGGTGCTCACCGTTCCCAACTACCGTGCCACCGGCCCAAATCCCGGTGACCCTTCGCACTACAGCAGCCCGTGCGTGGTCTGGAATGAAAAGGAACAACTTTGGTTCATGTATTTTCATTACTTCAATCATTACCACGGCGCCTGGACCACCAGCCCTGGGTCGCCCGGGGAAGGCTGGCAAATGACCGCGTTGGCCACCTGCCCGGACCTGGCGGCCAACAAATGGACCATCTGGAAGGACACGACACAGGGCAAGGTAAGCGTCTGGAATATCGTGCCCGCACTGATGACCACGAACGAAGAGTGGATGAAAAGCGCATCCTCCTACCACGCCATCCAGCAGTTGCCCGGTGGTCAGTGGCTTGCCTTCATGCGCGGCACACCCACACACGGCCCGGGGCCAACAGTGGGGTTCGCCACATCAATTGACGGACGACACTGGAAAAATTCCAGCGGGAACCCGGTGATTGCCTCCGGCAAACCATGGACAAAAAAAACCAACCAGTATCGCCCCGCCTTCATCGGTTACCTCGGCAAAGATACCGCCGGCCTGCCCAAATACCTGGTCGCGTGGTCAGAGCACTCCAATCCGCACGTCATTTACAGCACCACAACCAATTTCAGGACCTTCAAGCGTGATGCGAGGGGTTACGCAAAATGGCAGGGCCCCGATGGCTTGGTCAGTCCGTGGCGGGAAGGCAATCGCCTGTATCTTTTTGCCGGCAAACACCTGCATGAAATCGCCCTGCCGCTGAAGCCGTAAAATCCGCCAACTCCGTTTCTCGTTGCCTTTCCTGCAGCACTCGGGACAATGGTCCCGAACCCATTTTTCATTATGAATTCCAAAGCACTATTATATTGTCTTTCACTTATTGCTCTAACCTTCAATG
>CAZAIZ010000302.1:0-2822 GCA_964485275.1 uncultured Pedosphaera sp. | reverse complement strand
AGTCTTCGTCGAGCTTCTGCTGTTCTTCGCCGGCCTGTTGTTCCAGTCGTTCGCGTTGCTCAATGGGGTTGTTCTGCTCGGTATAAGCCGGTGCTATTTCCTGTCCGTTAATGCAGCACTCGAAGACCTCTACACAATCAGGGTCTTCGGGTGAAAGCTTGGCCAATGGCACAAGTTCCTTTGGTAAATGCGTTACGAAAGTGGGCTGTATTAGGGTTGGTTCAACCAGTTTTTCGAAAACCGCGTTGGTCACTTCAAAATCCTCTTCTTCAGGGTCCGTTTCAACCTGCAGTTTTTGATGGGCACGCTCGCGTCGTTCTTCCGGGGTGAGGTTAAACCAGTCTTCGCCTGCCTTTTCACAGATTAAATCCTTGTACTTTGCACGGCGCCAGTCAGGTGTCAGATCTATGGTCTTGGTGATGTTTCCTTCCTCATCTTTTTGTTCAATAACAAGGGTGCCAAGCACTTTCTCGGAGACATGGCAGATCATCGACTGCAACAATTCCATCATGCTCTCGTAATCCCCATAGGCCTGATAGGCCTCAAGCATGGTGAATTCAGGATTGTGACGACGCGATATTCCCTCATTCCTGAAATTTCGGCCGATTTCAAATACCCGGTCGATCCCGCCAACGAGCAGGCGCTTTAAATAAAGCTCCAGTGCAATCCGCAGGAAGAAGTCCCTGCCAAAGGTGTTGTGGTGGGTGACAAAGGGGCGTGCAGCTGCACCACCGGGAATGGCCTGCATCATCGGTGTCTCGACCTCCACGTAACCCCTCTCGGCCATGAAGTTGCGTATTTCGCGGATAATCGCGCTACGTTTCAGGAAGGTTTCCTTAACTTCATCATTGGCAATCAAATCAAGATAACGTTGGCGATAGCGTGTCTCCTGGTCGGCCAGGCCGTGCCATTTGTCCGGGGGAGGTCGCAGGGCTTTGGCCAGTACAACAAAGTCTGTTGTCTTGACACTGATTTCACCGGTCTTGGTGGTGAACAGGGCGCCGTTGGCCCCGATAAAATCAGCCAGATCAAGTCCTTTGAATATCTTGAAGGCCTCCTCGCCTACATTGTTTTTTTGAACAAAGAGCTGGATTGTCCCGCTCATGTCCTTGATGTGGGCAAAAATCGTTTTACCCATTTCACGTTTTGAAACCAGTCGGCCGGCCACCGCTACCGGTCGTTCTTCGCTGTAGCTTGCTTTTGCCTCCTCGCAGCCTTCACTGGGCGTGAACTTATTGGCAAATGGGTCAATCCCCGCCTCCTTTAAGGCGGCAAGATTGGCATGTCTCTGTTCAATGAGTTGATTCGTGTCTTCCACGGGAGGCAAATCAATACGGATTAGGTTAATAAAGTGCAACCCTTTGTGATTGAAAGTCTTGAAAACACGAAGAAATATGCCCCATGCGCACTCTTCAGTTGTTTGGAATAACCGTACTTTGCTGCTTGTTCGCCCGGGCCGATTTGGCTGGCAGCAGGCCGAATATAGTAATGATTATTGCTGATGACATGGCGTGGAATGATTGCAGCTTGTACGGAAACAAAGGTCTTCCAACTCCCAATATCGACCAGCTGGCGAGCGAAGGGATGCGGTTTGATCGTGCGTTTCTAACGATTAGTTCCTGCAGCCCGAGTCGGGCCAGCATTATCACCGGTCGCTATCCCCATCAAACTGATGCCGAACAGTTGCATTGGTCAATCCCCAAGGAGCAGATCACCTTTATCGAACGAATGATGAAGGCAGGCTACTGGACAGCTTCAGTTGGTAAGTTTCATATGGGTGAAGCTATGAAAAGTCGGTTCAATGTTGTGAAGGAAGCGGATATGAGCGGATTCATTGCCAGTCCCAAGGGCGAATTTCAGGAATCAGCAAAGGGGGATGTGAAGAGTGGGGCAACTCAATGGGTGGAGACTTTACGTGAACGCCCCGAGGGAAAACCATTTTTTCTTTGGCTGGCAGCCCTGGACCCTCACCGCCCCTACGATAAAAAGATCCTCAAAGTCCCCACCAAACCAGAGCAGGTAACATTGCCACCTTACGTTCCTGATACCCCTGAAGTGCGGGCGGACTACGCGCTTTACTATGATGAAATTCGTCGGCTGGACCGATTCGTAGGGGAAGTGATGGCCGAATTGAAACTCCAGAAAATATCTGACAACACGCTGGTGCTTTTTATCAGTGATAACGGTCGGCCGATGCCCAGAGATAAAACCACATTATATGACAGCGGAATTCGCACCCCGTGGGTTGTCCGGTGGCCGGGGAAGATCAAGGCAGGGAGCGTAAATAAAGAATTGGTTAGCTCGGTGGATATTGCTCGCACCTTTATGGACTTGGCTGGAACGCAATACGGCAACACGTTCGTGGGCAAGAGTTTTCTGGGAATGCTGCAGGATTCGCGAACAGTTATCCGCGACTATGTATTCGGGGAAAAAAACTGGCATGACTTCTCTGACAGGTGCAGGTACGTGAGGGATAAGCGGTTTAAGTACATCCGGAATTTCTATCCGCATTACGCGAACACACCATCGGCAGATGCATTGAGAAGCCCGGTTTTTCGGAGCATGCAAAGACTGCACAAAGAGCACAAACTTAATTCTGCGCAGCAGAACTGTTTTATTAGCCCGCGGCCAACAGAAGAGTTGTATGATCTGGACAATGACCCTCATGAGGTGAAGAACCTTGCGGGTAAATCAGAGTATGTCCATGTCATGAAACGGATGCGGACTGAATTAAAGGGGTGGCAGAAGCGCACTAATGATGATAAGCCAGAATTTGAGGCCCCTGATGAGTTCGACAGGGAGACGTGCTTGCCATTGCCGGT
>CAZAIZ010000301.1:0-2830 GCA_964485275.1 uncultured Pedosphaera sp. | reverse complement strand
GACGCAGACCAAACCCCCGAACAGCTGGCCGGAATCAGCCCGGGCATCAAGCCAGCTTCGCAATACGGACGCCACATGGCCACTATGGGTTGTCAGGTTGTCATCCCTACATTAATTAACCGTGATGATGAATATTCAGGCACGACACGGACAGTATTCACGAATCAAGCGCACCGCGAATGGATTTATCGACAGGCTTTCGAAATGGGGCGGCATATTATTGGTTACGAAGTACAAAAAGTCCGGGCAATATTGAATTGGTTTTCGGCAGAAAATGCAAAGACACCCAACTCTCCTGCTATAGGCATTGCCGGCTATAACGAAGGAGGACTCATCGCGTTCTACGCAGCAGCCATCGATCAACGCGTACAAGCTACACTGGTAAGCGGATATTTCAACGCGCGTAACAAGTTATGGAATGAACCAATCTACAGGAATGTATTTGGTTTACTGGAACAGTTTGGTGATGCGGAAATCGCAAGCCTAATATCGCCACGAACCCTTGTCATTGAACATAGCAACATTAATCAAATCGATGGACCACCAATCGTACGCCCCGGACGACGGGGAGGCGCCGCACCGGGAATCCTGACAACACCTCCAACCAGTCTGGTGGAAGCTGAATTCAATCGAGCCAGAGAACTTTCCGGGAAAAACAACCATATACGGCTCATTACGGCGCTGGCCAACAACAAAGAAAAGGCTCCAGTTAAAGAATTCGGAAGCACACTAGCCCTCAAGAGTTTTTACAAAGGACTAAAAATATCCCTGAAGAAAAAGGAACTACACTCAGCCACCGCTGCCCCCCCCTTGGACGTTAAACCTCCAAGCGACCGTCAAAGACGCCAGGTACAACAATTGGTTGACTACACACAACAACTCCTTCGCTTCTCTGAATATTATCGGCAGAATAATTTCTGGAGAACGTTCCAGTATAACCAACCCGGAGAATGGAACGAGCAAACCAAAATCCACAAGGAACGATTCTGGAACGAGGTGATAGGAAAGCTCCCCGCAGCCAACCTCCCGATCAACCCAAGAAGTAGGCAAATTCTGGAAACCGACAAATGGACCGGCTACGAGGTTGTACTAGATGTATGGAAGGATGTGTTTGCTTGGGGATACCTACTTGTCCCCAAAGACATCAAGCCAGAAGAAAAACGCCCCGTAGTCGTATGTCAACATGGCCTGGAGGGAGTCCCCAATGACACCGTTACGCGCGATCCCAAATCAAGGGCATTCGGTCCGTACAAGGGGTTTTCCGCAGAACTAGCTGACCGGGGTTTCGTTGTTTTTGCACCCCACAACCCCTATCGAGGCCGCGATAAATTTCGAGTATTACAACGTAAAGCCAACCCTCTAGGGAAAACCCTCTTTTCAATCATCATCCCCCAGCATAACCGAATCATAGATTGGCTGGAAACCCTGCCCTATGTTGACAAGAAACGAATAGGGTTCTACGGCTTATCCTACGGCGGCAAGACTGCAATGCGCGTCCCCGCACTGGTTCCTCGCTACTGCCTCTCAATTTGTTCAGCTGACTTCAACGAGTGGATCAAAAAGAATACAACCATCGATTGGCGCTCCAGCTATCTTTACACTGGAGAATACGAAATATTCGAATATAACCTCGGACACACATTCAACTATGCAGAGATGGCAGCACTCATCGCTCCACGTCCGTTTATGGTGGAACGCGGCCATAAAGATGGCGTAGCCCCCGATGAATGGGTTGCTTATGAGTATGCTAAAGTACGCAGGTTATATGCAGCACTCAATATCGCAGAACGAACTGAAATAGAGTTCTTCCAGGGCCCCCATACCATTAACGGCAAGGGTACATTTGATTTCCTGCGCCGCCACCTCAACAGACCCGAGAAATAGCAGTGACAGCAATCATCATGATAGCAGGAGCATTGGTTGCGATTATCGCAGGAACAAGACTCTTGGGAAACAAACACGACCTCTCAGATATGGAGATACATCGTAAGCCATTCCCTGCCGAATGGCGGTTAATACTCCAAAAACAGTGGCCCATTTACTCACGTCTTCCTGAAGATTTACGTGATCAACTAGAGCAACTGACTTTGATTTTTCTTGAGCGCATAGAAATCCGGGGAGTGGAAGGGCTGGAGATGAATGACGAGATCCGCGTGCTAACCGCATCTCAAGCATGCATATTGCTGATTAATCAAAAATCTTTTTTCCCAGATAAACTACGCTCAGTAGTTATTCGCCCAAATGGATACACCGCCACTCAACACGAATCCTATGGCGGAATAACCAGCGAAAAGAAAATACAGGTTTTAGGGCAGTCATGGGAGAACGGCCTGGTGGTATTATCATGGGACAACACAAAAACCGGTGCCCGAAACGCCAAAGACGGCCGGAATCTAGTAATCCATGAATTTGCGCACCAACTGGATCAAGCCGATGGACATGCAGACGGAGCTCCTATTCTCGGTTCACCCGAACAGTACACCAAGTGGAGAAAGGTGTGCTCACGCGTATTTGCAGATCTGCAAAGAAAAATTGAAGGGGGTGAAAAAACTCTTATTGATGAATACGGAGCGACCAATCCAGCTGAATTCTTCAGCGTGGTTACTGAAACTTTTTTTGAGAAACCCTTCTACTTAAAAAAGAGACGACCTGAACTCTACCAGTTATTTCAGGAATACTACAAAGTCGACCCATTAAGCTGGAAATAAACACTTCACCCGCCGACTTATTATGCCGACGGGTGAAGACCTTTAGTAGCCAATACTTGCCCTGTCCCTCACGATGCCAATAGCGGCCTGTGAACCACCCAGCATGGCGAGAAATTGAATAT
>CAZAIZ010000300.1:0-2845 GCA_964485275.1 uncultured Pedosphaera sp. | reverse complement strand
TTCTTCAAAAACCTTTTGTCCCATGGGCTATGGGAATGTTGGCCGTGGCCATGACGTTGGGGTTTCTAATGGTGTGTTCACAGGACAAAACCCGAGCGTGGTACCTGGTCGATTCAGGGGCGGGTATTAGTGTAAATTTTTCAGATATATGGGTTTTCACCGATGGGGCAGGGGTGGATCCAGATAACATTCCCATACCGACCGAGGAGAAGGCGCACTTTGCTGATGGTGTGGATTGGTCTCTTATGCGCTTGGCCTTACTGATTCTGTTTGCACTTTGGGTATTGGCTGCAATTGCGTTGATGTGTTCCACTAGATTTGGCTGGATGCCAACGATGTTGATCTGTTCGGGATTGTTTATTCTGGGCTTAATGTCTGATTATCTTTTGGGGGCGAAAGCTCAAGGAGGAGGTCTTCTTCGGGCGGGCGAATATATGACTTGGAGCCCGCCAGGGAAAAATGTGGGTACCTACTCAGCCTTCCGGATGCAGCTCCGGGGGGTTCCCCGGCTGGTGAATTTGGATTACAACGTTCAGGTTGATGTAACGGGAACCAAGCCTGACCTCAATGAATTCAAAGCCAAGGAGCGGCTAATTTCATTGGGAAGTGTACGGACCAACGCAGTACAGATTGATTACGAGCGGTTGAAAAAGCTCTTGGACTATGACCTTAAAGAACGTTGGAATGTTCCCGTGGAACAGGAAATGATCCGGCTGGGTCGACGATTGATGCCTGAACAATTTCCAGGCGAATCATTAGAGCTGTCGCTATTACCTGAGATATTGGAGGTGGTTAACGATCGGGAGGCAGATTTGGAGCGTGATGAGGGGAAAAAAGAGGATCTTCTCGAATTCCGACGTCTGGAGCAGCAGGTGAAGACCCCCGTAGTGCCCGGGCATCTGGCGTTTTGGGTGGAACTCGAAAATGGTGGATTGAATAAGTGGGATTCCTCCACTGAACGCGAAGTGAGCATCACAGGAGGCTCAATATGGGCAAAATTTCTTTACGTTTTAGTGCCTAACTGGCAGCTTTTCTGGCTCTCCGATTCCATGAATCCTCAGGCGGAGGAATTGGGTGAGACCCGTTTTAGGACAAAATATGATCAGGGTATTGTTCCAGTGCGGTATTTGGGAACGGCTAGTTTGTATGTGTTACTCTATGTTACTTTGGCTTTATCGGCGGCAATATGGATGTTTGAAAATCGTGAATTAAGTGGCGATGGCAACGGATAAAATAGATAGACGCGGCGGTTTATGGAACTTGCTGATCACCTTATTGGGGGTCGTGGGTTCGGTTGCATTGGCTTTGTTGACCAGTTCGGTAACGACCTATGCGATTGCTGGATTCATGGTCCTGGGTTTTGTAGTAGCGCTGGTGAGCCTTCTACACATGCAGTTGCGTGAGCGTGAGCAGTTGGAGGCAAGAGAGCTTGAGGAAATCCAACAAGGAGCCACCGTTGAGGCACTCTTTGAAGAAGGTCAAGTATTGCCGGCCAAAAGATCTCGTGAGCAATTCGAGAAATGGGGTGTGCCTTCGGTGGCGATAGTAATGCTTGGCCTCCAGATTTACAGTATTTACTACATTTACGCCAAAAGATTATCCCCGGCATTTGAGACGATTGATAGTTGGCTTATTATCGATCCATCAAAAGCATTATTTGGGGCAGCCTTGATGGGTTTGATTTTTTTCCTGCGTGGCCAATTTGCCTCGAATTTGGCGCGTATTGAGAGACAGAGATTTCTGCAGCCGGCCTCGGATTATGTTCTTTTTGGAGCTTACCTGAATTTCGTTTTGGCCGCGGTTGTGGCAGTTTCATACAAGGATGCCAGTGTCGACGTGTACGTTGGTGCCGGCTTGACTATTTTGCTCGGAGTGGCGGCAGTGGAGAATCTGCTGGGTATGATTTTTGAAATATACCGCCCACGGGTTACAGGGCGTCAATCCCGTTTGCTTTACCAGAGTCGTTTGATTGGGTTGGTTGCCAAGCCGGAGAATCTATTTACCACAGCTGGGCAGATTTTGGATTACCAGTTTGGGTTCAAGGTGTCAGAGACCTGGGGGTATAAGTTTTTGCGTGAACGACTGGGGGTTGTTATTGGTCTGCAAATCATTATTCTTTGGCTCTCAACCACGATTGTAGTGATTGAGCCCTCCGTGCGTGGGAGGTTGGTGGATGGGGCCCGGCAAGGGGAGCAATCAACCCTGTTGAAGCCTGGAATCCATCTTAAATTACCCTGGCCATTTGCTTCAGTAGAGAGGTTCTATCCTGATCAGGTGCATACTTTCCATGTCGGCTTGGAGCCTTTGGCAGAGGAAGATATACCGCCGGAATTTCTGGACCGGCCAGGATTGTGGTTGGAACCTCAAGGCAAGGATTACGAGTCGAAAAAGAAGACTGGAGAGCTCTTTTTTCTGATCGGCAGTGGTGATCAAACAGTGGAGGCTAATCTGATGGTAGCCAGTGTGCCGGTGCAGTATCGCATTCGAAGTGCCGGTAAGGGGAAGCTTAAGGGATTAGAGGATGGTTGGTTGCGTTTTTCAGATCCTGAGCAATTGCTCAAGAACATCGCGACCCGGGAAGTGGTCAATTATTTCCTTAACCATAATTTTGAAGAACTCCTGATTAAAGGCAGGAAAACGGCGCATGAAGCACTAATAAAAAATATTCAGGATAAGGTAAATACTCGTGAGCTTGGAGTGGAAATCTTGTTTGTCGGCGTGGCCAATCTGCGTCCACCGGCTGAATCCCCACAGAACGTGATTGAGCGTGCTGATGCCGCCAACCCAGGTCAGGAGCAACCGGAGTTGAATTCAATGGCGGTGGCGGCGGCATTTGAAGGACCTG
>CAZAIZ010000299.1:0-2852 GCA_964485275.1 uncultured Pedosphaera sp. | reverse complement strand
TTGATCATCCGAAATTTATTGGCAAGGACCTGAATAAAATCTCCATTGAAGACTACCGGAAGATGCGCTCGCGCCCGGCGGTATTTATCCCGCATGGAGAACTGGCTAATTCGCCTGGGGAACCGGTCTTTGATACAACCGGCGGGAAGTTTGGTCCTTTTGCCGGCCAGATCATTCTGGGGGACCAGACCCGTTCCAACCTGATGCGTATCCATCTCGAAAAGGTGGGTGACGAATATCAAGGGATGGTGGTGAATTTTATTTCCCCGATGCAAACGGGTTGTATCCGTGGTGTGTTTGGGCCCGATGGCAGTTTTTGGGTGGGACAAACCGGCCGAGGCTGGGGATCAGTGGGGGGCAAACAGTTCGGCTTGGAAAGAGTCAGGTGGGATTCAACCCACATGCCAATGTCGATTCACCACATTAGCCTCACTGAGACTGGTTTTGATGTTCATTACACTTTGCCTCTTGATCCAGAAGAAGGTGCGAAAACCGATAACTACAGTATTCTGGAATACGAGTATCAATACCGTCCTCAGTACGGTTCGCCAAAAAGCAAACAGAAGAAATTGAAGCCCACGGCGGTTAAATTGTCCAAAGACCGGAAGGTGGCCCATCTTTCTTTGCCTCTGGCTGCAGAAAAAGTTTATCAGTTTAACCTTAGTGGCACTATTCGCTCCTATGCGGGGGCAGAAATTGCCAATCGTGTGGCCTGGTATACCGCCAATCGTCTCCATAAATAATCCGTAACATGAAAAACATAAAAATCGTTCTGTTTGGTGCACTGATTAGTGCGCTGAACACCCAGTCGGCCGAGCCCCTTAAGGCATTGCTAATCACTGGTGGTTGTTGTCACGATTATACAAAGCAAAAGCTGATTATCAGCCAGGGCATCAGCAAGCGTGCCAATGTGGATTGGGAGATCGTTCATGAGGGCGGTACAGATCGGAATCACAAGATCTCTGTTTACTTAAAGAAGGATTGGATCAAGAAATATGACGTGGTGGTGCACAACGAGTGCTTTGGGGCCATTGGCGACAAGGCCTTTGTGGAAGGTATGGCAACTGCCCATCGTGACTCGGGGGTGCCGGCGGTGGTGTTGCACTGTACCATGCATAGCTACCGGGCGGCAGATAAAATAACTGATGAATGGCGCAAACTGCTGGGGGTGACCACTGTGCGCCATCAACAGAAAGTGGCTGTAACCATTGAGAATATCGAGCCCAAGCATCCTGTTATGAAGGGGTTTGGGAAAAGCTGGACCACGCCGGCTGGCGAACTCTATGAGATCGTGAAAGTTTGGCCAAAAACCAAGGTGCTCGGCCATGCCTATGGGGTGCGCACCAAGAAGAATCACCCCTGCATATGGACCAATGAATACGGCAAAGCCCGGGTTTTTGGTACCACCATTGGTCATCATAACCAGACCATGGAGAGTGAGGAATATATCAGTTATCTTACCCGCGGCCTGCTCTGGGCCTGCGATAAGCTAGATGAAAATGGTGAGCCGGCCAAGGGATACGGGCCTCGGAAGCAGGCTTTAACATTGACTTTTTAGTTAAAATATCATACTGCCAGACTCCGAAGGAGGGTGTGCAGTTGTTGTTTCGACTCGAGGCGGCATTGTTCCCAACGCAATTATATATTCTGTATACACTGGCCAATGAGTACTAATACCAATAGTAAAGAAGGCGATCCGGTTCTGTTTTGGGGCTGTTTCATCGCACTAATCACAACAGCCTTCGCGTTTATCACACGCGCATTTTTGGTAAATGATCCTGCGTTTTGGCCGAAAGATTTCGGTTTTGACACGGTTCAGGGGCAGGAGCTTTTTGGGGCGGGGATTTGGCCCTTTGCCATCAGTATCATTGTTTTTAGTCTGATTATTGACCGGATTGGCTATAAAGTGGCGATGATCTTCAGCTTTGTCTGTTACGTGATCTATTCGGCATTGGCCCTGAAGGCATACGGCATGGTGGATGGATTGGAAGGGGAAGCGCTCAAGGCAGCACAAGCTGGGGCGTTCAAGAATCTGTATTGGGGGTCCGTGGTCTTGGGATTGGGTAATGGCACAGTAGAGGCCTTCATCAATCCGGTGGTGGCTACGATGTACAACCGGGAAAAGACCAAGTGGCTCAATATTCTTCATGCGGGTTGGCCGGGAGGCCTGGTTATTGGAGGTCTTTTAACCCTGGCCTTGGGTGCGCAGGCGGCTGAAGACTGGCGCATTCTCATCTATCTCATTGCCGGCCCGGCAATCATTTATCTGGTCATGCTGATGGGCAAGGAATTTCCCGAGAACGAACGGGTATCTTCGGGTGTAAGCTACAAGGAAATGTTGGCTGAATTCGGCGTGATTGGTGCAGCTATTGCTGGATACCTCATCTTTAAGCAGTTGGGTATGGTCTTCGGCTGGAGCGATGGCCTGGTGTATGGAGTGCTGGCTGCCTCGGTTATAGCATATGGTGTTTACTGTCAGTCGCTTGGGCGACCTCTCCTGATTTTTCTGTGTATTATTATGATGCCGCTGGCGACTACAGAGCTTGGTACGGACGGAGCGATTACCGGGATAATGGCCGAACCAATGCAGGCGGCAGACTGGAGTCCCCTTTGGGTTTTGATTTATACCTCGGCAATCATGATGGTATTGCGGTTTTTCTTTGCAGGTCCGATTGTTAACGCTCTGACACCAATCGGGTTACTCATTGCGTCTGCTGCATTTGCGATCGTGGGTCTGTTTATGTTGTCTTCGGCTGCTGGTATGACCGCAATTTTCATTTTTGCCACTTTGTATGGTATAGGAAAGACATTCTTCTGGCCTACCATGCTGGGGGTGGTTTCAGAGCAGTGTC
>CAZAIZ010000298.1:0-2889 GCA_964485275.1 uncultured Pedosphaera sp. | reverse complement strand
CTGAATCTTTGCCCGTGTTTCCGCCGCCGAACTATATTCCCTTCCCTCTGAGGTCACGGGCATTGCAATGGCCATTGCCTGCCCCACCCCGCCCACAATGCCTCCCAACTGACCGAACCCGAAAATCATGGTGAAAGCCCAGAAAAGGACTATCCAGTTGCTTGAAAAGCCTCCCCTGCAAATACGTGGGCCCGGCAGACGATTTAACAAGCTGAGGGTGGTCTCACCCTGAATTATTGCATGCCTGGCCATCTCGACCTGTGTAAAGCATTTGATTACGCAACCGAACACAATCAAGCCCAGAAAAATAAAGCCGGCTTGTGCGCCGGTTCTGGTTGCAGCGATCAGCTCTCCTGAACCCACTATCCCCCCCGCCATAATCAAGCCGGGACCAAGCTTCCTCAAAATGCCCGACAAACGCAGGGGCGGCTCCTGCACGAGTTCCGTTTCCTCACTCAACGCCAATCCTCCGACCAGCCTGCTGTATGAACAAGACTGCGGATATGCCACTCACGTAATTCACTCAATAAACGAGCTTTGGGATCAGCCCCGGAGGGATCATCCCATAAATTCTTTGTTTCATCAGGATCTGAACGTAAATCAAACAATTGGCCGTACTCCTCATCAAGAAAGTGTACCAGCTTCCAGTCGCGGTCACGAACCATCGTCATAAATGGACCTTCAGTGTAATTCCCGTCGGTCAATTGCTCAGCGTAGACATAATCCCGCCCCTGCCATTCATTACCAAGCAACGCAGGGGAAACACTTATAGCCTCAATAGTGTTCGGCACATTCGCGCCGGCCAACTCCAACAAAGACACACCAACATCCATGCTTTGCATCAATCCATCAACCACACGACCCCCGCTAAAACGGCCCGGCGACCACACCAACATGGGTACCCGCACCACTTGATCGTACATAGTCCATTTTTGACTGTGCCCGTGATCAGTTAAGCAGTCTCCATGGTCACTGGTGAAAACAACAATCGAATCCTCCAGGTAACCATTTTCCTCCAGCAAGGCCATCAATTCACCCAGCTTTTCATCAATCATCGTCACGTTCGCAAGGTAATGACGACGCTGCCTTATGCGCTGCTCCTCAGTTGGATTCAGGGAATGCACGACTGAATCGTGATCCACACGTACGTTATGCTCACGCATCGCCTTAAATGGCGGGGGCTGACTTTCCAGTTCGACTGGGTCAACCGGTTGCAAAGCCAATTCACAATTCTCATACTTGCTAAGATGACGAGGAACAGGATCATAGGGCGGGTGAGGGCCCGGAAAACCGATCTGCATAAAAAGCGGCTTGTCCACGGGTTTGGATCGCAACCACCACTGCGCGAAGTTACCCACAAAAAAATCGGAATGCATTTCTTCACACAAATCCCATGTGAAAGCCCCTAATGCCTCCTGATAGTTATCGTATTGACGGTATAATTCACGTTGCTGCTTCACTAGTCCGCGTGTGGCTAACGCCTTATCCCATTCATCAAAATAATATCTCCCTTCAAGATAACGATCCTTGTTCTCCACAACATATCGCTCATGAAATCCGCATGAAGCGTCAAAGGGCCATGTATGCATCTTCCCGATATTCACACAGTGATATCCGGACTCAGCCAGATTCTGCACCCAGCTTCTACGCCATGTATCTGCGTTTTTGAGGATACCTGTCGTATGAGGAAAATAACCGGTGAAGAGACTGGCGCGCGCACTGGCACATGACGGCGCAGTAATGTGACAGTTTGAAAAAGACACTCCTTCACGCACCAGGCGGTCTATGTGTGGCGTATCAACAAAAGGAAACCCCAATGCGTTAATGGTGTCGTATCGCTGCTGATCTGTGACGATAAAAAAAATATTTGGCTGCCCCGCCATGCATGGAAATACTAGGAGATGTTGAAATGGATTGCAAACGTCTGCCAACAGGCCAGACTATCGCCATGAAATCGCCCTCCTTCTCACGTCGTTCTTTTCTGGCCACCAGTGCCCTCGCCTTTCCCTATGTAACATCCCGCTCTTGGGCCCTATCGCCCAATTCAACAGTACGCCACGTCAGTTTTGGCGGTAGCGGCATGGCTTTTTCCGATCTCAATGCAATTTCAGGCGTTTCCAACGTGGAAATGGTGGCCTGCGCGGAGATCGATCCGTCCAGGCAGAATCGATTTGCCAATAAGTTCTCCAAGGCCAAACGCTATACCGACTGGCGTGAATTACTCGACAAGGAAGCCAAGAATTTTGACACCGCCAATGTCTCCACTCCTGACCATATGCATGGCCCCATCGCCATGGCGGCCATGCAACTGGGCAAACACGTTTACGTGCAAAAACCCCTCACCCATGATGTATTCGAGAGCCGCAAGCTTCGTGAATTTGCCACGGCCAATAAACTGGTCACCCAGATGGGCATTCAGGTTCATTCCTCACAAGTCTACCGTGAAGCGGTGGAACTCGTACATCAAGGTGCCATTGGCAAGGTGACCGAGGTGCATACATGGAGCAGCAAAAAGTGGGGCGACACGAACCCCAGACCTAATCGCAAGGACAAAGTGCCTGCTGGTTTGGATTGGGACGCCTGGTGCGGTGTAGCTCCCAAGGTTGATTTTATTAATGGCTACTACCACCCCGGCCAATGGCGCAAACGCCTTGACTATGGCACCGGCACCTTCGGGGACATGGGTTGCCACATCTATGATCCCATGTATGGAGCGGTGGGTCTTACTGCCCCGCTGAGTGTGCGCAGCGAAGGCCCAGCCCCCGTAGCCGCCTCGCATAGCTGGAATGTTAATGCCAAGATTCACTACGTATACCCAGGAACCAAATACACTGAAGGCAAAACAGTGAATGTCACTTGGTACGATGGGGATCAACGCCCTGATGCGAA
>CAZAIZ010000297.1:0-2891 GCA_964485275.1 uncultured Pedosphaera sp. | reverse complement strand
CGAGGGATACCCCCTAAAATTATAGAGATCTGCGGCTCTTGAGGCCAGAGCTGCGGCCTCATAAATGAAAGAAAAAAAAGGGCCCAGAGCAGAATAGGTGACAAATTTGGTCACCCGGCTTATGACAACGGTGACAGTTTATGGCAACTCGTATGACAGGTTTTTATTATATATATCCACTATTTATATCTATATTTCTAAGTTGTCATACGCGTCATACGGTTTATAGCGTCGCATTTTGATCTAGGTTGGGGGAGGGGATAACGTTTTTTTAGCTTATTTGCGTGTGACGGCGGTGACATGGTGACACCGGACCTAGATCCCTGAAAAACAAAGCAAAAGGTGTCATGCGAATTGCGGTGACAGTTGCTGTAATTGAAAAAGCAGGGCAGGGGAGTTCGCGGACCTCCATTGCTAAACTGAAACAGCCCAGCAATGAAAGAACGCATTTTGTGGGGTCAGTTATCTAGAAGGGCACGTCGTCGTCGTGTTTCCTGTTGGCGTCATGCCGGAAATCATCATCCTTAGAGGTGCGTTTCCCAAGGCCATCGCGCTTAAAGGAGTCAATCCCGGACCAATCACCCTCGCCCAACTTTCTGGCTTCGGTGCGATATCTTTCGGCCTGTGGGTCCTTAAGCTCGCCTTCTTTTGGGCCTACATGGGTGACTTTCTCAATCGCCTCACGCTTCAAGCAAATTAGATATCCTCTAGCTGAGTTTTTACCCTTACCGACTCGCGCCTGATAACGGTATCCCTTTTGCTCGATAACCCATTCGTTGGCTAGCCATTCGCGGTAAATCGCTTCCGGGCTTGGATAGCCGTCTGCACTTAGGATTTTTGTTAAATCCTCTGGCGCATAACCTATATAAGGCCAGTTCTCAGTGCTTTGATCATAGCGTCCAAGCCAGCCATTATTTGGCGTGTCTTGCTCCAGCGACGCTGCATCATAAAAGCGGTGAGGGTTTAGCTGTGCGTAAGAAATGGCTCTCTTAAAAGCTTTCCTAGCGCCCGTGGCGTCAGTGGACTCGGCTATAATGTCTTTCCAAAGGCTTAAAATACTGAGTTGCCGCATAAACGGGTTCTCAAGCGCTTCAGATTCCAGCATATGGTTGAAGATGATAGATGCCGCATGAATTGCCGCCCCTGCATCCGCAAGTCTTGATAAAACAGTGTCATCCTTCGCCAAATCAACCAACAAATTGCGAGCGCCGTTAAAGTCTTCTCTCCAGCTTTCCCACATTCCTGGATTCGCAATTATATGCCGAATAAACATGGGCCCGATGTGTCCATAAGACTTCTTAAGATTCCGCTTAATGGCATTAACGCTGGCTCCCGCATCAACCTTCTCGTCACCGAAGGCTTCAAAGGGCACACCTGAAATGCTAACCACTCGCGCAAACACTCCGCCTTGGTGCATACCAATAGATGTAATTGGTTGCTCACCGCTGGAAAGCATAACGGTTTTAAACGCCATACTAGAGCGCAGCCCACCGGTTACGGTTCCACGTGATTTAGCCATGCCTTGTCCGATGGAATACAACGTTTGCTGTAGTTGCGTTACGCCAACTTTGTTCTGTGTAGCTTGTTTGGTTTCATCACAAATAAAGGGCAGATCAGAAAGCGCCGAGTAAAGAATCTCACGCGCTGTATGGCTGCCAGACCAATTACGCAAAACGCTATCTTCCGCTGCTTGTTCTGCGTTGCCGTATAGCGACGCGGCAATCTGCAAAGTAGTGGTCTTACCTTTACTGGTTTGACTTGAGAAATCTACTGTGAAGTTTTTAACATCCTCAGGCCGCAAAACCGTTTTAAGCAGTGGCGGCACTAGAGCCGCAAACAAACCAACCTTAACCCGCGGAAATGGATCAACCTCTTTCATGGTTTCCAGCCAATCTTCAATAGATCCCTTCCGCTTAAACGCGCCAACCGCTTGATGGATGCCGGTCTCGCTGTCGCTGATTGGCGGCTGAAACGCCACCATGTCGTTCTCCCAGCCCGACTCGTCCAAATCGCTTAACTTGGTGCTTTTAAATTCACCGCTCGGCGTGATGAGCGTGTTACCGCAAAGAAATCCAAGCTCACCTTTTCGACCCTGCCACCCCATTTGATTCGTGGTGCCAAGAACGGGAAGCTTATCTTCATTCTCTTTGATAAATGCGCCCAAAAACTTAACCAGCTTTTTCTTGTTGAACTCATCAACAGGAGCGCCCTTGTCGGCTAGCTCAAGAAGTCTCCCGCTGTCCTTAACTTTACGCATCCCAATGATGGAACTTTTCCAGCCGCCGCGAAACTTAGGCCAAGCTATCTTAACGGACACATCTCCGGAGCTTGAATCTATTTGTTCGCATACGCCCGTAACAAAGATACCTTTGTCGGAAACAAGTTCGCGCCCCTGAGATTCCTCTTGAGCGTTGTACTTGGTTCTAAATATGGCCCCATCAGGCTCAATTTCCCAGCCTTTCGGCACGAGAAGACCCTTTAAAGCAGTAAGCCCCAGCTCAGGCATCTCTGTGCCTTTGCGGGACACAAGTGCAGATCCGGCAGGGTTTTCAAGTTTCCCCTCAGCCTTGGCTTTCAGCGCCGATTCTATTGCTCGATGCATTTCTAGAATGGGTAACGCTCTATCGAAGCGGTTGTTCCACTCGATCATGAGATTGGTGACTTCAACGGGTTCAAGATCAAAATCATTCCCAAGTTTACACGCCATATTGTAGGCAGCGCTGTTGCGACTACCCATTTCGACCGGCGGCACCTTGCTCATGTAAGCCTTGGCTCTTTCAAGTTTTGCATTGGATGGAAGATTGATTACTTCGGCCAATTCTTCGCTTGAATATTCAACCTTGTTGGCTTCTTTTTCCGCTGCCTCGTCCTCAAAGATTTTATAAATCCAT
>CAZAIZ010000296.1:0-2903 GCA_964485275.1 uncultured Pedosphaera sp. | reverse complement strand
CTGGGATGGAAAATGTAGCTTTATGGCATGAAAGGGATATATCCCACAGCAGTGTGGAACGTGTGATATTTCCTGATTCCTGCGGGTTGCTTGATTACATGCTCAGTCTCCTGCTAAAGATGCTAGATGGCTTGAATGTTTATCCAAAGAATATGGAAAAGAATTTAGGAATCAGCTTGGGGATGTGGAACAGTCAAACAGTTCTATTGGCTCTGATCCGGAAGGGGCTTACCCGGGAGGATGCTTACGGTTTGGTGCAGCGCAGCGCAATGGAGACTTGGGCGGTAAAACATTCCGGCCGTGATGATGCAGATTTTCTGGAGCAATTAATGAGTGATCCGGATGTTTCTGTTCACTTCAAAAAAGGGGAGCTAGAGTCTCTGTGTTCTGTGGAGTTCCATCAACGCCATATTAATTCACGATTCAAACGGCTTGGCCTTTAGTAATCACGGTCCAGCAAGTACCCGGCCATGGCTTCCAAGGCCACAGCCTTTCCCTTGAAAGGCTTCAGTGCCATATAGGCCTTATCAGTAAGGTTCCTGGCGATTTTCTTTGATTGATTCAAGCCGACAACAGCCGGATAGGTTGCCTTGTTTGCCGCCTGATCCTTGCCAGCGGTTTTGCCAAGTTGTTTTGAAGTTTGGGTAACATCCAAAATATCGTCAATGACCTGAAAAGCGAGGCCTATGTGGCGCCCGAAATCTGTTAAGGCTTTCAGCTGATTTGCAGTGCAATTAGCGCTCATGCCTCCAAGCCGAGCTGCACAGGTTAGTAACGCACTGGTTTTACGTTCGTGTATGTAGCGCAATTGAGGAAGAGTGAGCTTTTCACCTTCTCCTTCAAGATCGGCAACTTGTCCCGCAATTAACTGCCGTGATCCGCTGGTACGGGTTAGCTCTAAGGTTATCTGGGCTATGGAGTAACGTTTTGTCGGCTTTGCTCTACCGGCAATATCAAATGCCTGGGTTAAGAGTGCATCGCCAGCGAGTATCGCAATCCCTTCCCCAAAAACTTTATGGTTGGTTGGGTGTCCTCGCCGGTAATCATCGTTATCAAGGGCTGGAAGGTCATCGTGGATGAGGGAGTAAGTGTGGATGCATTCAACAGCACAGGCAAGGGGCATTGCCCTTGCGTTGGTGCCGCCGCAAGCTTCTGCTGAAGCTAGCGTTAAAATGGGGCGAATACGTTTTCCTCCGGCGAATATGCTGTGTCTCATAGCTCGATGGATAGTACTCGGCTTGGAGCGGGGGCTGGGAAGGGATCTATTTAACGCTTGGTCGATTTGTTTTATCCAACGGCGTGTATTCTTATCCAGATTGTATGCAGCTTGGCTAAGCACGGGTAGTTTCTAGCCGGCCTTTTGGGGTTGGGCAAGATGTGATTTTTGTGTTGCGTTTGTGCATCAAACAGCTATTTTCCGCGTCCATTAAAGAATGAATGCTGAACTTTGTGAGGAAGCAGGGGAGCTGATTGGTAATCCTAATGTGCTAGTGAATATCGTTTCAACTCGCGTACACCAACTAAATCAGGGCGATCGCCCCTTGCTCGATGCGCCACTTTTGGGGGCCGCTGACATGGCTCTGTCAGAAATCATCGAAGGCAAAATGGATTATGCATTAACCGACCCAATTTCCTCAGAGATAATAACGTCCAAGCATAAGGGCAGTAAATAGCGGGCTATTACAAAACTCTCTATAGTCACCAGAAGGAAGGCCTTCTGGTTTTTTAATGCAATGAGTGATGAGATCCTTAAAAATTCCAAGGCCCGACGGGATTATGAAATCCTAGAAAGCCTTGAAGCAGGGTTGGTATTGCGCGGAACCGAAGTTAAATCTTTGCGGGCTGGCAAGGGCCAATTACGAGAGTCTTTTGCCCGGATAGAGTCTGATGGTCAAGCTTGGCTGCACAATTTTCACATAGATGAGTATGCACATGGAAATGTGCACAACCATAAGCCGATGGTTCCTCGCAAATTGCTTTTACATCGAAAGGAAATTGACCGTTTGACCGGGCAAACTCAAGCCAAGGGCTTGGCTTTGATCCCGTTAAAACTTTACTGGAAAAATGGAAAAGTAAAAGTGCTGCTTGGCTTAGGCCGGGGCAAGGGGCGTGCCGACAAGCGTGAAACAATAAAGAAACGCGAGTCAGACAGGGATCTGAGGCGAGCCACCATGCACGCCATGAAAGGAAAATAAGTTGTTATGCCTCTGGCGTTAAAGAGGACGATATGATTACTTATCCTGCTCAGGTTTCCAGCTTCTTCTTGGGGCTTTTTTGATGAGCCCTTTTTTAATGGCACTGGCTGCGACCCTTACATGTTTGACTGTCCCGTTTTCATCAATAATTTTCACGCGCTGAAGGTTGGGTGAAAACTTGCGTTTATTCACCTTGGTGACGTGACGTCCGATTCCCCCCTCTTTCTTCGCCTTACCACTTCGGCTAATGGTGCCGCCAATAAAGGGCTTCTTTCCGGTGATGTTGCAAATTCTAGACATAAAAACTCCGCTCAGGGGCACGGACATTAGCAGCGTTAATGAGACTGGCAAGCTAGTTTTAGAGAATTCTTTCGGAAATGTTCGTTTTAAGGGAACTCAGGGCTTCTGCAAGGCATTTAATCCCGTTATCTCCATGGCCATGCAAACGAATTGCCACAGATTCAGCATCAAGTTCTTTTTGTCCGATCACAAACATAGTGTGTACTTTCGCGGTTTCGGCCGCCCTGATTTTGCCGCCAATTTTATCACCTGAAAGATCTATTCCTGTCCGGACTCCCATTATCTTTAGTTCTTCGAAGATCCTTTTGGCATATTCATTCTGTTTTCCGGTGATTGGCAGGATCCGAACCTGTTCGGGTGCGAGCCATAATGGAAAATTACCGGCGAAATGCTCGATAAGGATTCCCA
>CAZAIZ010000295.1:0-2927 GCA_964485275.1 uncultured Pedosphaera sp. | reverse complement strand
GATACCCGGATAATTAGGAGCACGTGGGCCGGGCATCTGGAGGGGAAACCCGGAGTTGCCTATCAGCTATGGGATATTTTGGTTTATCAATCCTGGTCTCAAGCCAATTGTGGCCCTACATCCAACTCGTCTTCGCCATAAACGTGCCGAATGAAAAACCCCCTTAGAATCTTGTTCGTTTCCGCGGCCGATTGGGCCTTCCAGATTCATCGGTTGTCATTGGCCAAGTGGCTGGTCAAACAGGGGCATCAAGTGGCAGTTATTTGTCCCCCAGGAGAGGTGACCTCAGAACTGGAAAAAGCCGGGTTAAAGATATTTTCCATGCCTCTTTCCCGTGAACGTATTTCAGCAACGGAAATATTGGCTTCTTCAAAGGGCATTAGGAAGGCGGTTGAAGAATTCGAGGCGGATATCCTGCACTGTGTCTCGCTAAGGTGTATTCTTCTTGGATGGCTTGCAACACGTAGCCAGGCAAATCCACCTCGTGTCGTGAATCATGTTATTGGAATGGGAAGTATTTTCTCAGAAGAACCCACATCTCTAAAAATGCACGGGTTTAGAAAGATGATGGACTGGAGTCTCAAGCGGGCATTCAGAAAACCCGGGACCATTACTGTTTTTCAGAATCAAGATGATAAGGATTGGTGGAGTAAACAGGCAAAATTAACTTCAGAACAAGCGACGTGTATTGCTGGGAGTATTGACTGGAGACATGATTATTATCCTGAACCCGGAGGCTCCAAACGGATTCTCTATGTGGGACGAATGTTGCGGGATAAGGGGATCAATGAATTAATTGATGCTTGGAGCCAGTTGCGAGATGCCGGATCCACTGCCCAACTCTATATGTGTGGAGCGGTCGATTCGGGCAATCCCAATAGTTTAACTAAATCGGAAATGGAGGCGCTGGCTCAGGAACACGGATTTAACTGGCTGGGACGTCGGGATGACATTCCTCAGCAGATGGTCGAAGCTCATATAGTGGTTTTGCCAACATATCGTGAGGGGTTCCCGAAGGTTATCCTTGAAGCTGGCATGTCTCAACGTGCGGTCGTGGCTACTGATGTTCCCGGGTGTCGGGAGATAGTTGAGGATCAAAAAACGGGTTTATTGGTCAAGGCAGGGGACGTTAAGAGCTTGTCAGAAGCGATGGGAAGGTTGCTTGACGATCCTTCTTTACGACAATGTTTGGCCCTGAACTTGCACAAACGAGTTCAGACAGAATTTTCTGATTCGACAGTCAATCCTCAATGGAGGGATTTGTACGTTAAAATTGTAAAATGACCATGTTAGGCATTTTTATTGGAGCAACTCTTCTGGGATGGGCTTTGTGTTTTCCGGTCCAAGCGTGGTTAAAGAAAAATGACGTGTGGGACAATCCCAACGAGCGATCAAGCCATGAGAAACCCACGTTACGTGGAGGGGGGCTGGCTTCATTAATCCTTATTGTTTCGATAATTGTTTTATGCGTGTGCCCAGAAAACACCCGGTTTGGTTGTGCGTGGCTGGGGGGACTGGTTATATTGTCATGGGTAAGTCTAATTGATGACCGACAAGAAGCATCCATTGTGTTGCGATTGATTACACAAGGTGTTGCTGTTTCGGTGGTATTATGGGCCCTGCCCGGGAACGAGTTTTCCTGGTGGGAGTTCTTGATAATTGGATTTGTGTTGGTGGCCTATATAAATTTTGTCAATTTCGTGGATGGCATCAACGGGCTGGTTGCGGGGTTGATGATATTAATTCCTCTTGGAATGATTTTGGTGGTTGCAGAAATCCATTGGCTGCCGCGAATTATTGCATTGGCTCTGGCTGGCTCTGTGGCAGGATTTCTCCCATTTAATTTTCCTCGATCAAAATTGTTCCTTGGGGATGCAGGCAGCATAACATTGGGATTTTCTTCCGGAGTGTTGATATTGTGGGTTTGGGGCGATATGTCCCCGGGTTCTGGTCGGTTGCTGCTTCTCCTCTTTCCACTCTATTTCTTCCTTGAGGGCTCAGTAGCTATATTACGAAGAATGACGGGCGGAAAGGAATGGTGGAAGCCTCACCGCGAACATTTCTATCAGCGACTGATAAGGTGCGGATGGAGCCACTCAAGAACGACGGCAATAATCCTATGTATTCAGTGCCTTAACACCATGTTCATCTGGAAAGCAGTTGGGGAAGAGTGGTCAACGGTATTTTTGTGGGCATTATGTATGCTGGTTTGGGGGGTCTTTTTTGCGTATGTTGAAATCCTATTTCGTACCGCGATCAAAAACGGGAATATAGAACCCTGATATGGGCCCGATTATACAGCCTAATCTAAGCCGAAATCAACGATACGTAGTTTTGTTGATTGTTTATGCGCTCGTTCTGGCTGGGGCAACTTTTCTAGCCTATTGGCTTCGGTTTGAATTTGAGGTGCCACCCGAACATCAGCGCGTGATAAAAGAAGTGTGGCCATGGGTGTGGCTGATGAAGTTGATTGCTTTGGCGTTAACAGGTCAATTTTCCAGTCTCCTAAGTTTTTTCAGTATTCCAGACCTGAAGCGGTTGAGTATCGGTTTAGGTGCGCTCAGTGCGGTCACGTTTTTTCTCTTCGTTTTCCGGAGTTTTGGTGTTTATGAAATGTCGAGTGCGGCAATTCTTCTGGATGGGATTCTGGCGATACTTGGAATCTCAACGGTTCGACTGGCCTTTCGTATGATTCGGCAAGGGACCAGTACAGGCGGCGATGTGAACCCCAAGCGTATTGGTATTGTTGGGGCAGGAGCGGCGGGCGCAGCCTTGGCACGCGAATTTCAGGTTAAAGGAGGAATGCATCCGGTGGCTTTTTATGACGATGCAAATCACAAACATGGGACTCAAGTACATGGAATACCTGTCATCGGCTCGGTAGAGGTTTTGCTGAATGAAGAGGAGCCTCCAGTTGAGGAAATTGT
>CAZAIZ010000294.1:0-2934 GCA_964485275.1 uncultured Pedosphaera sp. | reverse complement strand
GTCGCGAACGGAAAGAATCCTTGGCCGCACTCTGGATTGGAGGCATCATTGTCCTGCTCGGCATTTTTGCGATGCTGGCCATCCCCTTCAAGAGTTACACCCAACCCCTGATTGTCATGGCCATCATTCCCTTCAGTATCATGGGCGCGCTTCTTGGTCATATGATTATGGATATTCCCTTTAGTGTTATGAGTGCCTTTGGACTACTGGCCATGGCTGGAGTGGTGGTGAATGACAGCCTGGTCATGGTACATTACATCAACCTCAAACGTGATGAGGGAATCCCCCTGACTCAGGCCGTCAGCCATGCTGGAGGCGCACGCTTCCGCCCCATCCTGCTTACAAGTCTCACCACTTTTGGTGGCATTCTCCCGACCATGTTTGAGAAAAGCACACAGGCACAGTTCGTGGTCCCCATGGGAATCAGCATGGCCTGGGGCGTACTCTTCGCCACCTTCATCACGCTCATCCTTGTGCCGATTTGTTACCTCATTCTTGAGGACCTCAAGAGCGGCCTTAGCCGCTACTGGAATTGGCAAATAGGCCGCAAACCCCAACCGATGTCCGCTTGAGGCTTGTCTACTCCTTATATCCTAACTAGTATCGTAGTTGGATATGCTGGCCATTATCGAAATCTTTTTTGAGGTCATTTTTACACTCTTTGGCGAGGTATTGCTCGAGGGGGTTATCTGTGGATTTTTCTGCCTGCTGGGCGATTTCATCTCCGCAGTCTTTGAAGCAGCTGGAGATGCAGCTGAGGCGGTTGGTGAAGCCATCGAGGGAGCCACTGAAACGGTAGCCACGGCCAAGGTTGGCTGCCTCATGATAGTCATCATGCTGGCAATGGGCGCTCTCGCCGGGTACGTCATTTATTTGGTTTGGCCGGACAAAATTTTTGAGTCCATTCCCGTGACAGGAATCAGCCTGCTGATTACCCCCCTCATCATAGGAGGGCTCATGAGCCTATGGGGCATCTGTAAATTGAGCCTGAACTATGCCTCCTCCTTCCCCGCAACATTCTTGGGAGGTGCACTGTTTGGCCTAGCCGCAGCGGGAACCCGGCTTGCCTTGTTGGCCTAGATCGGCACATTGGATACCAACCCAATCTGAATGATGTTTATGTTTTATTGATTTCCCCCAACATTCAAAAACTTCATACGATATATTTCATAATCCGTTATGCTGGCGATCATTGAAGTTCTACTAGAACCAATTCTCGCATTCATTGTTGAGTTATTTATAGAAGTCATTGTCTACGGTATTTTATACAAGATAATTGGCGTGATCATTCGGATCATAAAATCCACGCGCGATGCCATCGAATCCGTGGCGGACGATGCCGCAAAGACTCCAGAAAAGCGTGCATACATAATTTTCTCACTGATCGTATCTGGCTATATAACCGGAGTTTTAATTTCTTTCGCATTTCCTGAACGCATTATCAAAACCAGCTCCATTACCGGCATCAGCCTGCTAATTACTCCTTTGATCCTAGGAATGATAACAAGCTATGTTGGTCGATTTGAAAAAGAACGTGAGCAAGGACCTCCGATTATGACTACTTTTTTGGGCGGCGCCCTCTTCGGCCTGGCCGTAGCCCTAACACGGCTACTTTTTATAATCCAGCAACAGGCGTGATTTCATTGGACATTCAGTTGTGGCCATTGGACATTTTGTCCGATGAAACCACTCCTTTATTTGACCGGAATCCTTTTTTCCCTGTCCATAACCGCTGCTGAAAAGCAGCACTCGGCAATTAAGCCTGTGCCTCGCGGTGGTGGCTGGATGAAACGTCACAACTCCTTCAATACCCGCGTGGCCAAGGGCAATGTCGACCTCGTGTTCATTGGCGACTCCATCACGCAGGGCTGGGGAGGCCGCGGCAAAAAAATATGGGCCAAGCACTATAGCAAACGTAACGCCGTTAACCTCGGTATAGGTGGCGACCGAACCCAACATGTCATCTGGCGACTGGATAATGGAAACCTTAAAGATATTACTCCTAAAGCTGCCGTCATTATGATCGGCACAAATAATTCAGGTAATAACACCTCCAAGGAAATCGCTGATGGTGTCGCTGCCATTGTTAAACAAATTAGAACCAAATCACCAAAGACCCAAATTCTACTACTCGGTGTTTTCCCCCGAGGCAGCAACAACGCCGACAAACGTCGCCAGGTCAATGAAGGTGCCAATAGGATTTTCAGTAAACTCGATGATGGCAAGCACGTGCACTATCTGGATATCGGACCCAAGTTCCTGCAAAAGGACGGGACGCTGACTAGAGAAATTATGCCGGACCTGTTGCACCTGAGCGAAAAGGGCTACACGATTTGGGCTGAGTCGATTGAAGCCAAACTGGCCAACCTCCTAAACGAATAATACTGTCACAACCTCATAGGCGCGTGAGAAAAATGCGGTTCAGTCTGCTTTCAGTAATAATATTGCCACTGATCCTTAGTGGTTGTTTCGTCAAAAACGCATGGGCAGAGGAGCAGAGCAAAACAGCAAATATTATACCTTTCGGTGAGGACGGAAAATTCAAGATGCTGTACGATTGCCGGCAACGTCCGCAGTCGGTTCTCCTGAACGATAGACTCTATATCGTATATAACGGAGATGCGAAGCCCTCCAGAAACGGCAAGGGCAATGCCTACCCGTTGCTGATCACCTATAACCCGAAGGATCGAAGCTTCTCCAGGCCGGTTCGACTGGGACAGAAGAGCAGCACTGACCACCATTACAGCCCGATCATCTGGGCGGATGAAGACGATTCCCTGCACGTTCTATTTGGCTGCCACAGAACTCCAGGCACCCATCTCATTTCGAAACATCCGGTGCAAAAGAAGACTTCGAATATAACCTGGAAAAAGATGCCCCAGATTGCGCCGAAGCTTTCCTATCCAACGGTATACCGGATTCATGGCGACAAGG
>CAZAIZ010000293.1:0-2937 GCA_964485275.1 uncultured Pedosphaera sp. | reverse complement strand
GTCAATATCTGACTTTCGGCAAGGAAGTTCCCCTCGCCAACCTGTTTGTCACCATACAAAAACGAATGGGCGTAAAGGCTGACTCCTTCGCTGATAGCACCGGCGACCTCGACGCGTTAGTTGCATAGCGCTGATGATCACGCTTAGTGGTGTCGAAAAATCCCATGGCGGACGCACGCTTTTTGGCGATGTGTCCCTTCAGTTAAACCGTGGAGATCGGTTGGGTTTGGTGGGGCCAAATGGAGCAGGGAAGACAACCCTTTTTAATCTTATTCTTGGAGATGAATCCACTGATGCGGGCAAGGTGGATCTTCAACGCAATCTCAATTTAGGTTTCCTTCCGCAGGAGAACCTTCCCGTGGAGAATGAAACGGTACTGGAACTCGCCTTATCGATAGCGCCCGGTTTTCTGGAGGCACGTCAAAAAATCCTGAATGATGAACATGTGGAGCCTGATATTTATGAGTTCTACAATGAAAAAGGCGGCCCTCAGCTTGAAGCCAAGGCCAAACGTATCCTATCGGGTTTAAGCTTTCGGGAAACTGACTTCAACCGTCCGGCTGCGGAGATGAGTGGTGGATGGATCATGCGTGCCCACTTGGGGAGATTGTTGGTTCAGGAACCGGATCTCTTGATGCTGGATGAACCCACCAACCATTTGGATTTGGAAGCCCTAATTTGGGTGCAGGCTTATTTGAAGAATTATCCTGGGGCGATCCTGATGATTTCACATGATCGCGAGTTCCTCAATCAGCTGGTGAAGGGGATATTGGAAATCAGGCGTGAGCGTCTCTTTCGCTGGACAGGCAACTATGATTCTTTTCTGCAGCAGCGTGATGCACATGAACAACAGCAACTTTCAGCTCACAAAAACCAGCAACGGCAAATCGAGCATCTTCAAACTTTTGTTGATCGTTTTGGTGCCAAAAACACCAAGGCTACTCAAGCCAAGAGCAAGCAGAAGCAAATCGACCGGATGAAGGCTGATCTGGCGGAGGCCCCTCAGGGTGAAGATCGCCAAATGAAAGGTTTTCGATTCCCTCAGCCTGAACGCAGTGGGCAGCGGGTTCTGAGCTTGAAAAAGGTCGATTTTGCCTATGGAAATAACGTTGTTTACACGGGCATGGAATGTGAAGTGGAACGGGGTCAACGCACTGTTTTGGTGGGGCCAAATGGGGCGGGTAAATCAACCCTGCTCAAACTTATGGCTGGTGTGCTTAAGCCTCAATCAGGGGTTCGTAATCTGGGTCATAATGTGAAGAGTGGATATTTTTCACAGAATCGCGTGGATGTATTGAATCCAGAGCATACCGCACTGGAAGAGGCAATGGACTGTCCGCAGGCGCTTACCGAGGAACGGGCCCGTACGGTTCTGGGTTCATTTCTCTTTCGTGGTGATGATGTATTCAAGCGCGTGAGTGTTTTGAGTGGCGGGGAAAAAAGCCGCTTGGCCTTGGTGAAGCTCCTTTTGGATCCACCCAATTTTTTACTGATGGACGAGCCGACCACGCATCTTGATATGGCCAGTATCGATGCGCTGATTGCCGCCTTGAAGCAGTATGAAGGAACCCTGGTATTTATTAGTCACGACGTTCATTTTATTCGCCAGATATCTGAACATACCATTCATGTGAATGCCGGAAAATTGAGAAACTTTCCCGGTGGCTACGATTATTATCTTCAGAAGACGGAGGCAGAAAACGCGCGTGCGGGACTTACAAGTGGAGGTAAATCATCACTTTCCAAATCAACTGGAGCTTCCAGTAAAGAAGATCAAAAAGCTCGAAAACGCGCGGAGGCAGAGGCAAGAAATACACGTTCACGGGAGAGAAAAGGTTTTGAGAAAGAGGTTAAACGCCTCGAGGGGGAAATTCAAATCGCCGAGGCGAAAATTGCCGAGTTAACGCAGGAGCTCGAGAAGCCTGAAACTTATGACAACCCCAGTCTCGCCATGAGCATCAACCGTGAATTAACCACGCTCCAGGCTACTCTCGATTGCCTGACTCCTGAATGGGAGTCGGCTGCTGATAAGCTGGAAAAGATCGGTTAAAGTTCTTTGATTTTAATGTTTCGGAAATGGAGATTGTTGGGCTCGCCGTGGTCCTGCAGGCCGATGTGTCCCTCCAGGGGTCGGTCCTTCATGGGCGTCTTGTTCAGCTGGATGTCCACGATTCCTTCGCCGTTAAGCTGTACCTTCAGGTGGTGGCCCTTGCAGGTCACAATCATGGTGTTCCACTGGCCGGGTTTCCTGGACATGTTTTTGGATGCACCCACCGTGCGAATGATGCCGCCGTGATCGTGCGGCCCGACTTTCTTTTTGCCAAATGAATCTAGCACCTGCGCCTCTATGCCGGTATTGACCGGATTCTTCAGGTCGCCCACACGGAAGTGAATGCCACTGTTACCCTTGGGCGGGTACTTGTATTCCACGTGCAGTACAAAGTCCTTGTACTTCTTCTTGCTCCAGAGATAGGCGCTGTAGCGTTGCCAGCCTTTTTCCCCTTTGCGTGGCTGGATGAGCAGTGAACCATCCTTTTGCGGAAGCCAATTTCCGGTGGTCTGCCAACCGGTGAGGTCCTTGCCGTTGTAGAGCGTTACCCAGTCTTTGTCTTCGGCAGACAGTAGTGGAGCGAGTGCGATGAGGGTGAACAGGAGTGTTTTCTTCATGATGGCTCCTACTTCAGCTCGATGATTTCGATATTGCGCCAGCTAACTTCAAAGGGGCCAGATCCCTTGCGGATACCGTGTACCTGAAGGCCGATGAATCCCTTTGGATGGCTTTTGAATTTTTCTTCGTGAACTAGATCTGATATTTGATGATCGTTGATCCACACCTGAATGCGTGGTCCCTGCGCCAGCACGCGGTAGGCGTTCCATTGCTCGTCCTTGAAATGTTTGTGTGGCTTACGTTTGTCTTTAGGGGTCATCCAGCCACCG
>CAZAIZ010000292.1:0-2938 GCA_964485275.1 uncultured Pedosphaera sp. | reverse complement strand
GCCGATTGACAGAGTGCCTATCAAGTTGCTCAATGGAGCCATGCATGCGCCAATGCTGCGAATATACTATGTAATAGCCGGATATCTTCTTCTGTCGGCCCCGGTTAATGCACAGGAAGATTGGATGAAGCAGATAAAGGGTTCGCCGGATCCGGCGCTTCGGTATGTGGCCAAGCGAATCTGGGAAAAGCTGCCGGCAAAGAAGCCGCTGGAGTTAAAGCAATTACCGGGGCGCCCAGGATGGATGGTTTACGCAGACCACCACGAGAGCAAGCAGTCCATCTCCTCGCTCTGGGCCTTTGAGGCCAATGCGCAGGTGGCTGAGCAGGTGGAGGTATTGACCCTGACCAATCGTCTGGTTTACGGATTTTGTTTTCACCCGCGCTTTAAGGAAAACGGATTTGTATTTCTTCACACCAGCGGCCCGCGGCGTGGAGAGGGGTCCAAGAAAAAAAATTGCCGGGTCAGTCGATGGACAATAGATCGCAAAACGCTGGCTGTGGATTCATCTTCACGCAAGATATTCCTGGAATGGGAATCCAATGGTCACGATGGAGGCGGAGTGGTTTTTGGCAGGGACGGCATGTTGTATGTAACTACCGGTGACGGGACGAGTGACTCGGACGTGAACCTCACAGGCCAACGGATTGACCTGATTTTAGCCAAGGTGTTACGGATTAACGTGGATCATCAGTCCAAGAACCGCCCTTATTCGATCCCGCCAGACAACCCGTTTCTTAAAACGCCCAACGCTGCGCCTGAA
Organism: uncultured Pedosphaera sp.; assembly: GCA_964485275.1. GTDB lineage: Bacteria > Verrucomicrobiota > Verrucomicrobiia > Limisphaerales > UBA1100 > UBA1100. Next base: position 2,175 of record CAZAIZ010000292.1, on the reverse strand, counting down.
ACATGGGCTCATGGGTTTCGCAATCCCTGGCGGATTACCTGCGACATAAAGTCTGGAGACATTTGGGTGGGCGAGAATGGCCAGGATCTATGGGAATCAGTCAAGCGAGTGGAACGCGGGGCCAACTACGGCTGGAGCCGTTACGAGGGGAGTCACCCGTTCTACCTTGAGCGCAAGCAGGGGCCGGGAAAACTAACCAAACCCACCTTCGAGCATCACCACCGTGAGGCTCGTTCGTTGACCGGAGGCGTGGTGTATCATGGGGATCGGCTGCCAACGTTGCGGGGAGCCTATGTCTACGGCGATTATTCCACCGGCAAAATCTGGGCGGGTCGGCATGATGGACAGCGGGTGCTTTGGCATCAGGAAATAGCTGACACAACTCTGGCCATCACTGGATTCGCTGAGGATGCTCAGGGCAACCTGATTGTTATTGATGATCATACCGGGTTTTATCGATTGGAAAAAAATCCCGAACACGGCCAACCGGTGAGGTTTCCCACGCGCCTCAGCAAGACCGGCCTGTTCAATAATATTCCAAAGGAAATACCGGCTTTGGGCGTGCGTGCCTATGAGGTGAATGTTCCCCACTGGACTGACGGCGCTGATGCGCATCACTGGATTGCTGTCCCCGAAGGCAAAACCATCAAGCATGCTTCCAATCGGGGATGGAATGCCCCGGAAGGAACCGTTTTGGTGCAGACCCTTTCCCAGAATGGACGCCGACTGGAGACACGCCTTTTGACCAAGCAACAGAATGAATGGGCCGGCTACAGTTATATGTGGGGCAAGAACCAGAAGGACGCCGTCCTGGTAGGTTCGGCTGGAACGGAGATTGGCTTGTCTGGCGGGCGCAAATGGAAAGTACCCAGCCGTGCTGAGTGCATGATGTGTCACAGTCGCGCCGTGCGGTATACATTGGGATTAACGGAGTTGCAGATGAACCGGACCATCAAGGTTAAAGGGAAATCCACCAACCAGATTGCCGCCTGGGTTCGTGCAGGTCTGCTTGAAGGCGCCAAGGCCGAAGACTACGGGGTTGAAGGTCGACATGCGAAGCGGCGGTTGCCCAATCCTTACGATGAATCACTTGCTCTTGAACCAAGGGTACGCGCCTATTGGCAGGCTAATTGCGCCCATTGCCACGTCGAGGCCGGTGGCGGCAATGCGCAGATGGAACTGGAATGGAGTCGGTCACTGAAGGATACAGGCACGGTGGATATGGAGCCGTTGCACAGTCGATTTCAGTTGGGTGAACAGGCCCGCATCGTGGCCTCAGGCGATATTGGCCGCACGGTGATGATGCAGCGCATAAGCGGTACGGGTACCGGTCGGATGCCGCCGGTTGGCGGCGTGTTGCCCGACCCTCAATGGGTGCAGTTACTGGTCCAATGGGTGTCTGAACTGAAGCCACTCAAGTAGTCATTGGCTTTCCTTCAGTATTTCTGAAAACCCAACGCATCTCGCGCCAAAGGAGCAAACCCTGAAGGGAGATTTGCCTGGGTCCAAAATGACTCACAGAAGAAGGGGTGAGTTGCAAATCTTAGTCTTTTTTTTGCACTGTGCATCCCCCCAATTTCTTCTTCAATTCGGTTATAGCAGCATCCGAAACCCTGGTTTTTCCCAGCTTAAGCATTTGGAGATTTTTGCACCCGTACAATGCCTTAAGGCCTTCGTCTGTAATATTTTGACACTCACGCAAGCTAAGCAGCTTCAGCTGCTGGAGTTGGGCTACATGTAATAGGCCTGCGTCTGATATCTTGGTGCCAGCCAAGTAAAGCTTTTCGAGTTGGCTGAGCTCCTTCTTAACAGCCAATATTCCGAGGCCTCTATCATCAATGAAGGTATTTGAGAATTTAAGTATCTTCACAGACTCCCAATCAGTCTTGGTGGGTATGTAGCCTTTGCGCTTATTTAGTTCTTTACGGCCCGCATCATCAATAATCTCGTGTTGGGTTTGAGGTTTCTTATTCGCTGCCAAGACGTGTTGGCCCAACGCCACCGCAAATATCAAAAGGAAGTGCCTCATGTCTCTATTCTATATGTACGTTCAAAGACACACGCGGGTTACTCAATCTCTTTCGAGCTCAACCCTTTAGCTCGAGGCCGATCAGTCAATAGCGAACAACCTGTGAAAACGCTGTGGATACGAAATAATAACTGTAGCTTTGAAGT
>CAZAIZ010000291.1:0-2943 GCA_964485275.1 uncultured Pedosphaera sp. | reverse complement strand
AGGCCGGGACATGAAGAATAGCGTCAAACCATACAAGATAAAAAAACCAATATAAATGATAAGACTAAACACAAATTCAATGATCCCAACCTCTGCCTCCAGCCTCCATTTAACACCAAAGTATCCGTAATCTACCATTAGATATATTAGGTTTGTGCCCACCGAAAGGCCCGCCCAAATAACCGTATGAACCCGAGCCCAAGACTTGTTCATTAAAAGCCCTATGGCGGCAACTAACCCGTATATGACTTCAACACCACTAATGAAGATCGTTGCATAAAGAAACGGCATATAGTTCTGTGGATAATCTGCTGAAAGAACATCTTTGCTGCCACCTATGACACCCAGTAAACCCAAAGGAACACAGCAACAAAGTGTCAGTGTCCCCTGAATGATTAAGATAACGCCAAAGACTGTGGCTATAACCGGACGCTGTTTCGTTTCTGAATTTTCGCTGGTCATAACGGCTGATTTAATTCCTTTGCCAAGCCTTTAATTTGAGTGCTAAGGGCCGCTTCAATCTGCTCAACGAGTTTGGGGCCTTCACGATCGCGCTGGGGAGGAACTCCAATTGCATCCCCTATCTCCATGACAACACGATGAGGCCGGAAGCGATCTACAAATTTAAAATCATGTTCGAAACGTTCGATGGTTTCCAATAATCGTTCCACGCACGGTTCCTCAGCCAAATAATCGGCCGGATAAGAACCCAGATGTAAGGCAAAGGTACAGTCCCGCAACTGTTTCCAACAATGCTCCCGCCGACGGGAATCAGGATCCCCTTCCACCAGTTCCTTAAGCAGGGCCGTACGCAGCCCTTTCACCCGGTCGTAAACTGAGGACCCATCAGATGGGCGGTTCCATTCCTGTTCAATAGGTTCAAGAACGCGACCGATCAGGCTATCCAAGCGGTCAAATAATTCACCCCTTTGCGCCTCACCAATATATTCCACTTCGCGAAGACCCAGTAAGCCCGAACCAATCTTACGAACACGCTCGAGTGAGGACAAATTCGTTTGAGGATCCCAGGACAGTTCATGCTCCAAGTCGGTAAGAGCCAGATTCACTACTTTTTCAATATCCCCGACAAACTGATACTTCAGTGCCACCGGATGCACCATCACCTTGCCGCCAGTCTCCGCACGTTTTCTGGCCGCCCGTTGGACAATCAGCGAAATCCCCTCCTGTAGCGGACTAAGCTTGTCGTTGTGCATGGATATTGTCCCTTCAGGAAATAACACCAGCGGACGACGGGCTTCAGTCAGAATCTCAATGGCGGCATTCAGTGAAGTACGATCCATTCCTTCACGGTGCACACTAAAGCCCCCCGATTGCCTGACCAAAAACCGCTGAAACCATCCCTGTTTAAATACGTGCCAACTGGCCATGAAATGGAATGGGGTACCGGCCTGCCTGGTGATCAGTCCCACTGCCATCGCGTCAGACTCACGCACATGATTGGGAGTAATCGCAATACCATGTCCTGCTTGCAGCGAAGCCTTTAACTTCTCCACTCCGCGAACCTCATGACCCACGACATTCCAAGCCCTCTTTATTTGCCACGGAATAATCGGCTGTAATAGCTTGGCCACAAGAGTACCGTTCTTTGGCGGGACAAATTTGTAGGGCTCTGCAACGATAACCTGCTCGGTTTCTGCAGCAAGACCACTCTGCACCTGATTTTCCATGCTTGAACCATGAACATGATAGGGCCTGAGGCTGAAATCTGGAAATTGAAAAACAGTGGGAACGCATCGATCCTCTCGATACCCCTTCAACCACCGATAGGAATTCTCCTCAGAATAATCTCATTATCCGCAGGGAATATCTCCTCAATCACCCACCCCAGTTGCAATACTACCCTCCCAAACCCTATTTGTGACTGATTCTGTCCTATGAGGAGTGAAATAGGCCCGATCAACAAAAACAGGCCAATCGTATCTTTCACCTAACATGGCATTAAAGAAGCGGTAGTTTTAGCCGAATAAACATACTAATAGCCATTTATTGTAATATTTATGATTGGACAACCAAAAATTCCTTCGTAACGACCGTTTCGGCACGTCTTTTGCTGGGTTATGTTAGTAGCCAGAGATTGGATTCAGGTAACAAATGTAATTATTTGGTGGATTTAGCGTCTAAGTATAAATGAGATTTTCAATTAATTACCGCAATCTGAGATTGTTTTTCCGAAGGTTAACCGTAACATAGGAGCTGGTTGTTATGGCAAAAGTGAAAACCAAATTTATCCCTGCCTTCACGGTACTACTGATGGCCATAGCTAATTCTGGTTATAGTCAAACCGTACTGGGTGAACGCTCGGATATCTACAATGCCATGGCCACTTCTGGCACCATCTCGATTTCAATGAACTGCTACCATGACAATGACCGCGTCTCCATCTATTACCCACCGCGCACACACGCAGGATCGCAAAGTATATTTGACGATAATAAAACTACACAATTTGGCAGCCCATGGCTGATAAATGTTACATTTCCCAAACTAGGCCAGCCGGCAACAAGTACCTATGTTGAAATTGTGATCAATGAAGGCAGGACACCTGCAGTGGTGACATGGGATTACACCGGCACCATCACCGGTACCGGCCAGACTCCTGTTCCCGTCAATATTGATCCTCTCAAACTTCCACCGCCACCGCCCAATGTCCCGGGGATTAAGGGATCAACCGGAGTGATTGTGGGCCGCCCGCGGCCACGAAATCAGGGAGGCATGAAAGGGTTTGGAGGGGCAGGAGTGGTCGGCTTCTCTGGCACTCAAAGAGGCTATACCGGCCGAATTATTAACCCCGGTGGAAGCTATCCGGGATCTCGAGTACAGAGACAGCCTAAGGGCAATACAACGATAACCCAGCTCGGTCCTCCCGGACAAATACCCAAGGCTACCATCCCCCAATCGGTTAATTTTAACACCTACCTGCAT
>CAZAIZ010000290.1:0-2947 GCA_964485275.1 uncultured Pedosphaera sp. | reverse complement strand
TCAAGTTCAGCAGCATTTGGGCAGTACGCGACCCCGTAATTTGGTGGAGGAAATGGAACTGCTCCGCGAAGTACTTGTTGGCAGGTGGCATCAGTTCGCTCGGCGAGTGGAAAAGCCCGGTACTCCAGTTAGAGTGTTGGTCGGTCCTCTCGGAACCGGAAAAACTACAGCTCTCTGTAAGTGGGTGACGCAGGAATTACTCCTCCGTCAACGGCCTTCACGTATTTGGCGTTTGGATGGTTCGCATTCGAACACAGCGGAATTCTTGAGTCTGCATGGAGAACTGATGCAGGTGCCAGTGGAGCGGGTCTGGGAGGAGGGGGTGCAACTGCCGGAAGATACTCTCAGGTTTGTTGATTTACCGGGAGTTTTGGAGGATGCAGGGGCGATTGATGAATTGGCGCTTCAAATTTCATCCTTTGGGGAATCCGAAGTACACTTGGTTTTAAATGGCTCTTATGAACAAAAGCTCTTACTTCGCCAGGCAAGAACCTTCGGTCAGTTGCCTCTGGCTGGTATTATCATCACCCACACCGATGAAACAGAAGACTGGGGTAAAATTTGGAACGTGCTGCTTTCAGCTGAATTACCCGTTGTTTTTCTCTCAGGCGGTCAGGATATTCCTGGAGGATTTCAGACGGTAATGCCCGAGCAGTTGTTTGACAATTGGGTCTCTGCAGCAATGCGATAAATAAGATTTTATGCTGACGAAAGATAATGTTTAGCAATCCTGGAAGTAGACATCTGCGCTCCATAATTGAAGAGGCAATGCCCGACTTCTTCAAGAACCGGATTCCAATCTCCAGCACGCGATTGCCTGAAAAGGCGCATCGTCGGGTACCAGGGACTGTCGGTGCGATGCATGCGCCAGCGCCAATCCGAGGCAAAGGGAAGAATAGTCCACGTTGGAAGCCCAAGGGCGCCTGCTAGGTGTGCGGCCGCTGTGTCTACTGAAATCACCAAATCCATCTGAGAAAGAAAATCTGCGGTGTCCTGAAAATCGATGATTGAATCCCTCAGATCGGTTACATTGGATCGTCGGTTCATGTCTGCAATTGCAGTTGCCTCGGCGTTCAGTTGGGCTGAGTAAAACTGGCAGTTGGGCGTGTCAAAGAGGCTGCAGAATTTGGCATAGGGGATTGATTTTTTTTCAGAGATTTCGCTGTTTTGTTCACTGGCCCACGTGACGGCTACACGTTTTGCATCTGGAATCTTGGGGGAAGGAACTGGATCGGTCTCCAGTTTGCCTATCTCCAGATAAGGTTGTGAGCAATAATCGTTCTCACGAAATAGCTGCATCAATTTGGGGAGGCTCATTAATGACGCATGTAAATCGTGGGCGGGGGCAGCTTCTTTCTGGCTAATAACTTGTTTAAGGGGTTTTTGTTTGGTCAATAACCGCTTTAGTTGTGGTTGACACTGTAGGGATATGAATTCATTCGTGTACCCTAGTTGTAGGGCAAAACGCGTGAACATGATCGTATCTCCGAACCCTTGCTCACTGTGAAGAAGTAATCGACGGCCGTTCAGGGGATCACCTTGCCACTCTGGAGTGTCGAGGTTTGGTTTTTGTTTATTGCGGGCTGACCATCGATATTCATAGTCTCTCCATCCACGACTATAATCACCCAGCATCAGGCAGGCCAAACCGTGGTTCCAGCGCAGGTTTGGGTCGTTGGCATTGTAGTACATTGCCTTACGGTATTGGACCAGTGCCTCTGGCACGCGATTTTGTTCTTCGAGCAGCCATCCCAAATTTACAGCTGCCTGTATAGATTCGGGACAGATTTCAAGTTCCTTCTCAAGGCTGGATTCAGCAGATTGGAGGTTGCCCAGTAGTTTATACGAATTGGCCATTCCCATGTGGAGACCAGGCTCTTCTGGACGGAGTCTTAAAGCTGATTTGAATTGCTCCAGAGCTTCAGTGGGTCGGATTTGTTTCAGGCGGGCGGCACCATAGTTGTAGCGGACTTCAGCCTCATCAGCCCCTAAATCCAGAATCCGTTGATACACGGAAACAGCCAGGTCAAGTTCCCCCATTTTCTGGAAGAATAGACCAAACTTCTTCAGTGTCTCAGCCTTCGATAAATCCTCGACTGATCGACTGTTATCAACGTTCGTGGTGATTCTCATTAATTGATCAATTACGGGCCATGGGCACAGCTAACGCCGCTAGCACTCGCATTAGTGTCGGCAGAAAAGGCCGATTACTTTAGGTATTTTCATGAAAAAAATGCCGAATTAGGAAACCCTAATTCGGCATCAAAATCAGAAATATTGGCAGTTTACCTATTTATTTCGTTGGCAACGTCATCTTTGCCTTCTTTTCGAGTTTTTTCAGGAACACCTTCAAAATCAGCCTCGAGGGCCCCATTTTGGGTCATTTCATAGATGCGTTGACCGGTTTCAATGAGTTGCTTTAGGCCATTGGTTTTCTTGTCCTTGAATTTAAGGGTCATATTGCCCCTCTGTGTGGCTCCTTTCATGTCACCAGAAAAGCTTACTTCCTCCAGTCGCTGCAGTTCTTCAATTGCCATTTTAGCTTCCTCTTCTTCGCCGGCAAACTTTTGGATAACCTTTGCCAGTGGTGCAAAACGGAAAAAACCGGCGTAATCGTTCTTGGCAATCAAATCCCTGTGGGCTCCCTTGATTTGCTTGGCCGCCTTGCCTTCATTGACTGCAGCAGCATGATCCTTGCTGCAAATAAAAAACCCTGTCTCAGATTGGGCGATCTGCAGGCCGACCGTGGCCAGCATGGGCAGCATTGCTTGGAGTTGAGGATTGTTCATCAACTTATTGAGGTTCTTCCGGTTTTCGACGGTCATTCCCAAGATCAGTTTCGGGGTGGGTTGCGGCCCGAAATCGCCTTCCACCATGTCCAAGTTTTCCCAGACGGCAAGGAAGTCTCCCTTGGGGATGCTCATCAGTTCATCCATCGAAAGGCCGA
>CAZAIZ010000289.1:0-2950 GCA_964485275.1 uncultured Pedosphaera sp. | reverse complement strand
ATAACGCGCGCATATCAGGCAAAGAGTTCCTTGATTCGCTGGCCTCCATCGACCAGTTGCACCGGCTTGTCGGTTTCGGTGTAGAGTACCTGCTCTGGATCAATCCCCATTTTGAGATAGAGGCTGGAGGCAAAATCCTCCGGGCTGTAAACATTCTCAGCACCGTAGTAGCCCTTGGCATCAGTCGCTCCCACAACCTGCCCTTTCGGAACACCGCCTCCGGCAAAAAGAACACTCATTGCCCCGGGCCAGTGGTCCCTCCCCCCTCTGGAATTCACCTTTGGAGTCCTGCCAAATTCCCCCAGACAAATCACCATTGTATTATCCAGCATACCACGCTGATCAAGATCACTGATCAACGCTGAAAGACTCACATCCCATTTGGAATTAAACTCACCTTTGATCGTTTTGAATATGTCACGGTGATGATCCCAACCTCCGTAATAAACAGTCACAAAAGAGACGCCCACCTCAACCAAGCGGCGGGCCAACAACATCCTCTGTCCCAGGCTGTTTTTGCCATACTTTTCGCGCACCTTTTCATCCTCCTTGGAAATATCAAAGGCCGCCTGGGCTTCCTTGGAAGTGACAAGGTCCACACCCTGTGCATTAAACCTATCAAAATCAACAGCCGGATCCTTGGCTGCCCTGTCAGTAATGCGCAGCAGATTATCCAGTTGCGCACGCAACCCGCGACGATCGTCCGCCCGCCCTTCACTGATTCCCTTGGGGAGAACCACATCGCGAACCCGGAAACTGGAACTACTGGGATCAGCACTGATAACAAATGGAGCATGTTGTGCCCCCAAAAAATTTGGACCGCCAGATCGGGTCATCCGCCCGAGACTCATGTAGGGCGGTAACCCTTTATGTATGCCTCTTTCGTAACTGACCATCGAGCCGAAGGAAGGATGGAAGGTAACAAAAGCTCCACAATTAACCGGAACGGGTGTAGGCCGACCGGTCATCAAATAATGATTGCCTCCACCATGGTTCGGATCCTTGTGACTGATGGAGCGCACAATGGTCATTTTATCCATGACCCTGGCAAGGTTGGGCACCTTGTCGCAAAAATGCACCCCAGCCACACTTGTCTTCATGCTGCCAAACTCACCACGAATCTCCTTGGGCGCATCAGGCTTGGGATCAAAACTCTCGTAGTGAGAAGGGCCTCCATCAAGCCACACAAGTATGCAATTAAGCTTTTTCTTCGTCGAACCGTTCTGCGCCTGCGCACGCAGTAGATCACTAAAACCCAAACCAGCCAGCCCACCGAGCCCCACCTGCAGAAAATCCCGCCGTCCCATCCCGGAGCAATTGAATTTCATCCCATTCATTGAAATAATTATATGACAGTATTACCCTTCTATAAAGAGTGTTTTAGACGCCCCTAATTCTGGTTAAATTCGGTGTTTTTATGCTAAAAAAGAACCGGCACATGAAAACTCCTGTTGTTCTTGCTCACGGCATGCTCGGATTAGCCCAAGCTTTCATTCAAGGGCTGAAACTGGCTGATTACTTTAAGGGAATCCCCCAATGGCTGGAAGAAAACGGATGCCAAGTAATCATTCCACAGGTTGAGGGAATCGGTTCGGTCAAAACACGTGCAACTAATCTAAAAAGACAAATTCTGGAGGCAACCGATCGGCCCGTGCACATCATCGCCCACAGTCAGGGCGGTCTGGACTCCAGATATATGATCTCTCATTTGGATATGCCTGAACAAGTGCGCTCCCTCACCACCATTGCCACACCGCATCGCGGATCCCCCGTCGCCGATTGGGCCATTTCCAGAACCCAAAAGATTGGGGTATTCAAAATGCTCGAATGGAGCACTATGGACACACAGGCTTTCATGGATCTGCGAACAACCGAATGCGCCGCTTTCAACGAGAACACCCCGGATGCAGAAGGGATCAAATATCTTTCAGTCGCGGGCGAACCGAAACGAGAACACACACTGCGGGCACTCCGCATGTGTCATGACATTGTTTCAGAAGCCGAAGGCCCAAATGACGGGCTGGTTTCCAGTCAATCGGCACGCTGGGGTGAAGAAACCCTCATCTGGCCGGCTGACCATGCACAACAAATCGGTTGGTTCAATGACCCTTCATTTGACTGGCGCAGTGGCTGGAATGAGATCCTTTGCAAACTCACAGCCATGGAAAAATAACCGGCCGCAAAATTAGTCTCTTTTGACTCAACTTTTTGGCCTTTTTAAGTTACTAGTTTTCTCGCTGTATGAGCCATCTATTCATGCAGAAACGTTGACTGGTGAAACAATTGGTTTACCCATTATTGATTTTGATTGGAGCTGGGCTTGCGGGTTGCGCAACCGGTCCGACGGAGCCCACACAGGCGTTCGCCGGATTGACTTGGCCCAAAGAGTTCACCTCAGTCACCACCAATGCACCGGCCGGTGCCGGTTGGTTGAGTGATTTTAATGACCGCACCTTGGATGCATTGGTACGCGAGGCGCTCTCTAATAATCCCGATTTGCGCGTCACTGCCGCCAAGCTTGAAGCCGCGCAGGCTAACCTGAAAATCGCCGGGGCCCCCCTGCTACCCAGCCTCAGTGCCAAGGCTGCCGCCTCTCGAACCAAGCGTAACTCCACCAGCGGCTTTAAAGTTACCTCAAATCGGTCTTACCGCCATACCCCCACCCTCGACTTGGCATGGGAACTCGATGTCTGGGGACGCCTGAAAGATGCTCAATTCACCGCAAGGCTCGATGCTGAACAGGCTGCTGCAAATCTCCAGGCCGCGCGCCTGAGCCTCGCTGCCAACACGGCCAAAGGTTGGTTTAATCTGGCAGAAACAGAGTTGCAGTCACAATTGGCCAAACAAACCCTCAGTAGCTATACCAATAATCTGGCGGTTCTGGAGGAAGGCCTACAACGTGGCCTTACCAAGGCATTGGATGTGCACCTCATGCGCACCAGCGTTCATA
>CAZAIZ010000288.1:0-2962 GCA_964485275.1 uncultured Pedosphaera sp. | reverse complement strand
CCATCTGAATGATGGGCGGGATTGGTGTGGTTGAGATGAATAAAACGAACTTTGGCACGCAAAGAAGCCGGTTGATTTTTTAGCCGGTGCATTGTTTCGGTGATAAAAGGATGGGGTATTTTTGACATATCCCGACCGGGCAACTCGCCATTGGCAAAAAAGGTGCCATCCAGGTAGGCAACATCCACTTCTTTGAGTGCTTTCTCAAGAGGAGTCTTCCATTTCCCCCACTTATCAATATCAGGCAACCACAGAATTTTTTTATCAGGCCCTTCAATCTGAAACCCAACTGTTTCAGAAAATTCATCGCGGTGCGGCACCAGAAACGGTACGACCTTGATTCTGTTATTCAGGGCAAATGGACGATCACCCCGTATTGGCTTAAGTTCAATATTGTTCAGACCTACCAACTGGCTCCAAGGCCCCTGTGTCCGCAGAAATTTCTCCATGCGCGGCATGGCATGGACTGGGACACTCTTGGTTCCCATCACCTCGCGACCCAGATGGATGAGCCCCGCGTAATGCCCAATGTGGGCGTGGGTAAGCAATATGCCATCGAGTCTACCCGCCAGCTTGGGATAGGCCTCATCCAGTCGGCGAACCTGACGGGGAAAACTCGGGGTGCACTCAATAAACCAGCGTTGGTTTGTCGCCGGATCAACAATGCCCAAACTCGCCACATCGCGACGTTTGATGGCGTCACCCCACAATCCCTTACAGCATTCCTTTTTGCAGCCGGCCTGCGGGTAACCACCATCCTGAGCGGTCCCCAACACCACCGCAAATGGATGGTTTGTTGGTGCGGAAAATCCTCTTGAAGCCAAGCCGAGTCCGGCTAACCCAGAACCAATAATAAATTTCCTGCGATTCACTTGGTTCTCAAATTATCCGGCGGGCGATGGGCGGGAATCTGTGCCTTGAAATCGCCCAGGCTATGCCAGTAGAGGCGTTTATTCAGATCCACTTCAGTTAAGGCAACTGAACCCCACTCTTTGGCTTGGGCCAAGGGTTTTCCATCATGACCGTAGATAGCCGAGATCATCCAGTTGCGGGAAACATCAGTGTAGGTACTGCTAACAACATAAACATGATTTTCACACGCACGCGCCGCTCCCAGCATCGGATTGCAGCCCCATACCGGCCAGGCAATGATTTCCGCTCCATTATTGCTGAGGTTACGCGCGACCTCCGGGAAAAACCCATCATAACAAACCATCATCCCCACTTTGCCAAAGCGGGTTTTGAATACCGGATACTCTGTTCCCGGAGCAAGGCCTCCTTCAATCTCCCCACGAGGCAGACAAACCTTGCGGTATTTACCCACCACACCTTCCGGTCCAATAAGCACCGCAACATTGTAAACGAGGCTTTCTTCTCTCTCGAGCAAACCGGCCACGATGTAAAGGTCGTGCTTCTTGGCCAATGAACCAAAATATCTGGTTGAAGCACCCGGGATAGATTCAGCACATTGAGCATAGGTCCGGCCACTCCCATAATAGGTGAGCGTCTCAGGGAGAACCACAAAGTCCGCTTTCTTGCTGGCAGCCTCGGCAATGAGCGGCTCAAAGAGGCGGCACTTGTCGGCGTTAGTTTTTCCTTCGCGAGGCTTGAAGTGAATCGTGGCTAATCGCACCTTGCGTGGTTTAGGTTCAGCGACGGGTTTTATGGATACATGTCGCCAACTTACCCGGCCGCCATTAAGCCAACGGAGGCAAAGCTCCACCTTTACTTGCGTAGCTGCTTTTGGCGCACGGAAGATATCGAGCACTTCAACCCAGCCGCCGCGCGTCATAGCACCCGTGGTGCGTGGGAATTCTGGCTCTGCCCTAGGCGCAGTGCCGGGGCGGTAAGAGGAATAAGTCGGCTCGTCACGTTGCACTTTATTGCCGGCGGCATCCAGCCAGATCAGCCGTTCAACGATGTGCCGATGCACATTTTGAAAATCAATATCCCACGTTTTGCGTACCGCAGAAAATTGATAATACCTCCCGCCTTTCACCGGAAAGTGCGCCTGCCACTGGCCGGTAGCGCCGATTCGTTCTCCAGCATCAATCTGTAAAATGCCATCCCGATGCTCAAACTGAGGGCTGATCTCCTCACGCGGCGAGTGAGTCCTCCAAACCCCGTCCGATTGCGCCGCAATAAGCGGCTGAGAATAAACAACGGCCAGGGCGATAAAAAAATATTTCATGGTGGACTTTATTCAGCCTTTCTTGAGAAGCCCAAAAACGCAAGCCAAAGGTCCAAATAGGTCATCGATGGGCTCCCTAGAATACCACATTGTATATTTTGCTTTTTGAAACAGGTATGTTTAAATTGCTCCGTGCGCGTGACTGGAAATAGATTCCAAGGGAAAAATAGTGGCATATCACTGATTGAGCTACTCGTGTGTATCACTATTGTTGGGATTCTCATGGGCATGATGTTCCCGGTGTTTTCCAAGGCCATCAAAAAAGCCCGATCATTGGGATCTCCGGTCGACCCCAATGATAATACCAAGGGACAATACGCCCCTTCATCGGTTCCTCATTTGAACAATTACAAGGGCACCAAGCCACTGAAACCCACTTCACCCGGCATACTTTTATCTGATACCATCAAGGACAAGCGGCTAGAACTTACCAACCCAAATCTGCCGAACGGTTGTGCAATGTTTGCACAGTTCACCGCGAACGGGAAAGCACAGGTCTGGTCTACCGGATCCATAAAAATCGGTTACAGTGGAACCTATGTAGTCAACGGTTCCACCGTTGAAATCACCAAAAAAAATGGTGACCTGGAATCCTGGAACTTCTCGACTCCAATCATTTCGTGGGGATGCACAATCAATACCGCTAACACTGCCGATGGCACATATTATACCTTAACGATTATCAAGGTGCAAAATTTGTAAGACTAGAAATTAGATCCAGAGGTAGGACTCGCAGTCCATTCCCTAGTTATTTGAAGTAGTTTTAGCGAA
>CAZAIZ010000287.1:0-2963 GCA_964485275.1 uncultured Pedosphaera sp. | reverse complement strand
ACGGAATGAATCTCACCGGAGTGGAGGCCCATATGCAAAGTGTCGTCTATGGCGTGGTCATTCTGATTGCTGTCATGGTTGACCAACTAAAAAACCGAGGCGCAAAAACAGGAGCGTAACCACTGATCATTCAGATTTTGGAAACGGGTCTGCCTCCGGCTTTTCATCCACTTTGGTTTCCCGATTGGCACGCAGAGCGATAATCTCCTGGGCAACTGCCTCGACCTCAGTCTTTGTGTCCTGAATTCCAAAAGTGATTGAAAAACTACGCGACCGCCCGGGCTCCAACTTGCTTACCCGACCCTTGGCGCGTTCCCATTTCCGGTTGTGAGGGAAGCTCGTGCCAGGCTCGAGACCCGTTACGTATCCGTCGGTTTTTGCAACGGTGTTTTTCCACTGGGTAAGATACGGCAGCTGCTCAAGCGACCAGTTCATGGACACTCCACGATCGCCTTTGGCATTCTGTAATTGAATGGTTGTGCGACCGGATTTATCGGCGTAGGGAAAGATTTGATAAACCTCCTCCACAAAACCTGATTTGGGTGCACCATAGGTATCCCATTGGTTTACTGCCTTGGCTGCATGATCATTGAAAGGAGCCACCCGCTTGGCTGCTGTCACCAACTTGGCCCCCTTTTCTAGCAAGGGTGAGCCATAGTTCGCATGGTAAATGAGCATAAACTCCTGAGCCTCAGAACCGCGGTTGGTCAGGGTATCACTAATGGTAAAGGTATTGGAACCAGGCACGGTACTAATCTCCGTCCAAAGTTCCAGCTTTGGCCCAAAGAAAACCCGTTCATCGACCCGTCCCCGAACACGAATGGTATAGGGTGCCTTACGGTCCACTGTCACAATAACTTCACTGGCGGGGATATTGGATATCTTACCGTGCAAGGTCAGATCCATCTCGCCGGTGTCACCGGTATTGGTAATAAAAGTATCCTTGCCCGGATGCCCCGCGTATTCGAGCCCGCAACGGGCCATCCATTCATTGAATCCTTCAATCCAGCCCAGCCCACCGCGGCTCTCCAGATTGATGAACTTGGGATGTACCACCTCCTTGATTGGCGAATCCCAACCCAGCCGGACATCGCCAAGATTCACATCCAGTATCCCCATGCCACGGGTGGGAATCACCCGGAAACGCAACTTGCCGTTATCCACCTCAATGAGTTCCACGCCCTCCTGTTTACCTCCCTGCAGGATGCGCTTACGGATATGCCACTTGGCTTGTCCTTTGTAACCCGGCAAATCGCTGGCCACCATTTGCCAACTGCCAACCCGATAGCCCTTGGTGGAATCGGTTAAAACTTTCCTGAAAGGTGCAGCTTGAATAGCGAGCGACAAAACAAGGCTGGTGAAGATCAATCGGGTAAAGTGCATGGAGCCAATGACGCCGTAGCGGACGTCGTTCGGCAAGCAAATTACTCGTAACGCAAAGCCTCAGCCGGATCCAATTTTGCCGCGCGCATGGCCGGCAGAACCCCTGCCAGAGCCCCGACAATAGCAGCTCCCAGCATCATCAATGGCAGAAGCCACCACGGAGTAACGAAAAGGTCCGAGACCCCAAGAATATGCCCCCAATTTCCTCCGGGAACATATGGCAGCCCCTGAGCCGCATAAATATTGCCGAACAAACAAAGTAACTTCCCAAACAAATATCCAATCAGCCCCCCAATCAAGCCGATGGCTCCGGCCTCAGCAGCAAACATGGCTGCCACGTAACCCCGGGTTGCCCCAATGGCCTGCAAAACCCCGATCTCTCTTTTGCGCTCACTCACTGCCATGAAGAGTGTGTTTACAATCGAGAAAAAGGCGACCACCCCGGCAATCAGAACGAACACCGAAAGAATCGCTGAAAGCGCGGTAAACAGGCCATGAATAAAGCCAACCACGTCCTCCAAGGTGGTTGCCTTCATGTCGAGTTTTTTGACTTCCTTCTTGATCCTCGGAACGTCCTTGGCACTGCGAACCTGAACCAGTCCTTCAATCCCAAATTTTCCGGACTTATCCATCTTATACATATCCGGGTTGCGCAAAAAAACCCGACCCATCTCGGCAATCAAATCGGGGGGAAGATAAATCATGTTGGTAAGCAGTCCCTTCTTGGAAACCCCGACCACCTTGGCCTCGAACTCCTTGGCTACACCCGGCTTGGTGGTCAATGCCTTGATCTCCGAAGAGTTGGCCAGGTCACGCAACATCACAAAGGTACTGATCATTGCCAGTTCAGGGTCCTCCGGAGGGTTGCGCATGAGGTAGGCGATATCCCGTAATTTATCCAAAAATTTCAAATCCATTTGCCCGCCACCAGCCATGGCAATATAAGCATCCTCCTGCACGCGTATCTTAACGGTTTTGCCAATGAGTTGACTTGGATCCTTATAACCCAAAGCCACCAGATAGGCTTCAGACACAATGCACTCGCGAGCCTCGTCAGAGGTGAAATCATTTCCGTAAGCCAACATATCCGGACCGGCCATAATCCACGGCCTGACAATCGCATCAAATTCACGGTCATCTCCCATCACCTGCATGGAACGTGGCATCACCCAAATTTCGGGCTGCACCGCCACGACTCCGTCAATTTTTTTGAGCTTATCAATACTCTCATGGGGAATATGCCGAAACTTGAAGGCACCCGGAATTTCCTCTTCATTCTCCTCCTTCACCTCCTGCGGTGGCTCGCCCAGTCCGCCAAACATACCCTTGGCCATTCTTTCAGGGGCCCCGCCCTTCTTGAGGCGCACCTTAATCATACGCTCATCCCATACCGCACGAATTTGCTGATCGAGAAACTCTGAAAGGCCATGAGATAGGGATAAAATCAGGACAACCAAAAATGAACCAATAATCACACCGGTCATAGTGAGCAGGGCCCTGAGTTTCTTCCGAAACAAATTTAAGAAAACATCGTAGAGCAAATCACGTTGAACAGATGGTGAAAATAGATTCATCGTTTA
>CAZAIZ010000286.1:0-2970 GCA_964485275.1 uncultured Pedosphaera sp. | reverse complement strand
AGAAATGGCTGACACGCTTCTGAAAATGATGTAGTCTCCCGGCCTAAAGGATGGATTGGCTGCATGGTATTTTAAACCTCATTGGCCTGCTTTTTTGGATTCTCTGGCGGGCAGGGACGATGCCACGACCCAAACCAGCAAATGCAGTAGCCGGGCCAACCCTACGGCAGGGCACCGTCTTTAAGCACTCCTGGGTTTACCTATTAGCCTTGGCCGTTCTACTGGTGTTGCGGGCGATATTCTACAACCAGTTTGGACCAGGACTTGACTGGATACCCTCGTTGGAACTCCTTGATGAAGCTCCGCATTTTCGCAGCGATTATTTTCCGCGTGCCCTTGCCTACTCAGTGCTCAGCTTTGCCAGATGGCTAAGTGCCCTCTATTTTTGCCTGACGCTCCTGATAACCGTAAAACCCGATACTGACACCGCTAAAATGTGGCGATCTTTTTTGCGTTCCCAGTTCGGATGGATTGGTGGACTTCCTTCCTCAGCACTTTGGGTCGCCGTATTATTTATGGCTGTCCTCCTGCATATAGTTGAATTCGAATGGATGTATCGCATTGGAGTTAGGACCGGCAACAACCTTTACTACGAATATTTACCCCTACTGATTGTGCTGGATTTTCGTGCAATAAACTATTTGGTCATGGGAATCCTTACACTATATATTTTAAATTCATTCGTATACTTCGGAGAAGGCAGCTTCTGGAAGAATGTGGATGCCAGCGGAAAACGACTGGTATCGCCAATCTGCAGGTTCCCGCTGGTAGTCGGAAAAGTGAATCTTGCTCCATTTTTCATGATGGCTTTTGCCTATGGCCTTAGCTTTGCTTTCAGGCACGAACAGCTGGCTGCCTGGCTAAGATAACGTAAGTTTTGAAAAAAAATCGTGCGCTGTCGCGCAGGTGCTTTCGCTTAACTCATCCAGAGAAACACCTTTCACTTCAGCAACCACTTCAGCCACGTGACGCGTAAAGGAGGGTTCACAGCGCTTCCCCCGATGAGGAGTCGGTGCCAGAAAGGGGCTATCTGTCTCCAGCATCAATTTACCCAAAGGTGTTGCACCAATAGTCTCCCGCACATCTTTTGCATTTTTGAACGTAGCTATACCCGTATAACTAACCAGCGAACCCATATTAACTACCCGTTGCATGCTTCCCTCATCATCCACAAAACAGTGGAATTGCCCACGTATCCTGTCGGCATATTGTTCAAAGATTGCCAACGTTGCCTCTAGGGCTGCCCTTTGATGGATTACGACATTTAGATTCTGTTCCACCGCCAGTTCCAGTTGTTGACGAAAGATTTTCTCTTGCCTTGCCTTCCAGATTTTGTCCTCAGTCTCAGATCCTCCTTCACTGCTGGGCAACCTATAATGATCAACCCCAGTTTCGCCAATCGCTACAACTTTTGGGTGAGCACAAAGAGGTCTTAACTCCTCGCGTACATCTTCAGGGGCTGATTCAAGATCGTTAGGGTGCCATCCCACCACTGCATAGATAAACTCATGCGTTTCGGCCAGTTGAATAGCACGAAGGCTGCTCGCCAAGTCAGTGCCAATGGTAATGATTTTGGTTATACCTGCAACTTGTGCGCGTTCAACCAGTACGGGTATCTCATCAGCAAAATCTGGAAAAGTCAGGTGTGCGTGGGTGTCGTAAAAAATCTCCATCCCGCCGCAGTGTGCACAGGAAGCCTATCGTTGACAAATGTTTGCGAACGTTCCGCTCTTTACAGTTCAAGTAAATGGGTACATATTGTTTTAGCGACCTAAGCGTCACATGACTTTCCGAATAAATACCTTTTGGCTACTCTCTGCCTCGTTGCTCTTTCCATCAACAAAAGTACCGGCATTTGAATTAACCAGTGCCATGTTCCGGGGTCAGGATTTTCAGCAAAGCATCTTCGGGGGAAAGACTCAGGGCTATATCTTTCCGAAAAGCCAGCACTGGGACCCAAAAAAAGCACCAAATTATTCACGCGGTCATGCAGAATTCGCCGTGCATGACTTCCAACTTACCCCAGCGATGATCTATACGATCAACTTTGGATTGGCGAATTTGGTTCGCTCTCATCAGACCGTTTTCCATCGTAATGTAAGCCATGATTTCCGGGTCCGTTTCCGTATTTTCGGTAAGTACGAAGACTATGCCAAGTACACGAAGCACCGGTATGATGGAAAACAAGTCAGCGAAAATCTGCTCGGTTTTTTTAGCCCCAAAACAAAAGAAATTGTTACTTGGAAACAAAAACCCTCCATGACTTGGCGTTTGATCCCCACCCTTCTCCACGAGGGCTGTCATGCCATTATGGACAACATGTTCGGTGAGTTGCCCTTCTGGATGATTGAAGGTAGTGCTGATTGGCTGGGCGAAGCCCCTGCATGGCTTCAGAAAGCTGACGGGTTGCGTAATGATCAACATAATCGCTGGGTACGCCTTGAACGAATGCGCCAAGCTGGAAAACTACCAAATCTCAAAAAATACCTACTCTCCAACAGTTACGAAGAGTGGGATCAGATGTTCGATGGAAACATAGGCCTTGGCTATGACATAGGCTGGTCAATATTTGACTTTTTCATGAGAACCCACCCAGAAGCCATGAAATTCCTTGGGAATGTAGTTAATGATCGAGGCGTATTGTCCGCCCGAGGTCGAGGCAATGGGCGTTTGGAACTTGCCTTTGAACAAGCCATTGACCGGAACTGGCAGGGAGGAACAGCCCTGCTGGAAAAAGGCTGGCATTCATGGATCAAAATCAAAGCCAAGAAAGCTGAAAAAGAGTTGCTTAAGGCTCGGCGTAGCCGTCAATAACCTTATTTCTGGGTATTTTTCCGCGTTTCGAAATCAGGTTGCCTTCCAGACCGTTCCTCGGTAGTTTCCCGCCACCCGGTAAAACCCCTTTTAGAGGATTATTATGGCAAAACCCGTTTATCACTCCAGTATCGAAGGTGCACAGCACGGCTCAAA
>CAZAIZ010000285.1:0-2988 GCA_964485275.1 uncultured Pedosphaera sp. | reverse complement strand
GGAGTTCCCATCCTTCTGCGCCCAGTTCGTTGAGTTTGGCTTGGGAAATATCCCCTCGCTTCACCACTTTGTATTCCCAATTCTGCATGAGGCAAGAGTTTAGCGGTTGAGGTAGATGGGGTAAATCAGATTTACGTGTGTTGATACAATTTTCATCCACATTTTCGAGGTTAACCTAATGGGTTTCTAAATGGGACGGAGTGGTGTGAATCTACGATACGGTCTGTTCTGGACCGATTGTACTACTTCCCTTTACGGGCGAAGATCATATTTGTGCCCTCAATCTCCAGGGAGATCATGTCTTTGGAAAGGAGTGAAAATTTCACTTCCAGTGGCTCTATCGCTTCCTCTAGATTAATGGCGATGACTTTGCCCGAGGAATGGGATGGGGCATGTACAATGGAGACGAAGTAGAAAATCTTGCTGAAGAATAATGGTGTTGCACCTCGCTTTATTATCTTTGCTTCGTAGAGTTGAGGTTTGATCTTCAGGGTGTTAATAGGCTATGCTCTCACCGTGAAGAAGTTCGTTTTGTTGCTTGTAATCGGAGCGTTGGCGTTAACGATATTGTTCCGTTCTTCTGGTCCCCAGGCACAGGTGAATGCTTTCGAGTCAACGAAGGTATTGGCTGAATCGGGTGACGTTCGGGAGCAAGCCAGACTCGGGTGGATGTATCGCAACGGTCAGGGAGTAAAACAGGATTCCAAGGAAGCAGTTAAGTGGCTTCTCAAAGCGGCAGAACAGGGTGACGCTGAGGGACAGTGTCATCTGGGGCTAATGTATTATGTCGGTGAAGGTGTGGACTTGAATTTTGAGGAAGCTATTAAGTGGTCCCGTAAGGCGGCTGATCAAAACCATGCCGCAGCGCAATTCAGCCTTGGGGTGATGTATGCCAATGGTCAAGGTGTGGACTTGAATTTTGAAGAAGCGCTGAAATGGATTCATAAATCAGCTCAGCAGGGTTTTGTTGATGCTCTTGCCGGTCTTGGGCAAATGTATCGGGATGGCCAGGGGATAGATCCGAATCCAACCGAATCAGTAAAATGGTACCGTAAAGCGGCTGAACAAAATCATGCTACTGCACAATATAACCTGGGGTATGCCTGCCGAATTGGGCAAGGGCTGGAGCAGAATTCTGTGCAAGCAGTGAAATGGTATCGCAAAGCAGCGGAACAGGGTCATGTTGATGCACAATCGGATCTTGGGGTGATGTACGCCGAAGGAAATGGAGTGAAGCGCGATTTTAGTGAGGCGGTAAAATGGTATCGCAGTGCTGCTCTGCAAGGAGATGCATACGGACAGCATCATCTTGGAGAGATGTACCGGAATGGCCGAGGCGTGAAACAGGATTTTAAGGAAGCACTGAAATGGATTCGCAGGGCAGCGGAGCAGTTTTATGCAGCGGCACAATTTAGTCTTGGGGAGATGTATTACCTCGGCGAAGGAGTAAATCAGGATTACGAAGAAGCGGTAAAATGGTATCGTGAAGCGGCTGATCAGGACAATGCCTATGGGCAACATCATCTTGGTGTAATGTATATTAACGGTCAGGGAGTAAAACCAGACTTCAAGGAAGCATTTAAGTGGATTCGAAGAGCAGCCGGACAAGACTATGCTAAGGGGCAATTAAGGCTTGGGCAGATGTATCGTGATGGGCAGGGGGTAGAAGCGAATCTCCAGGAAGCGGAGAAATGGATTCGCAAGGCGGCAGATCAAGACGATCAGGATGCGAAGTTTGCTTTAGAGCATCTTACCAGGGAGCAGAAGCTAAAGGACTAACCGTATAGTCTTACTTCTTGTTCAAGAATGAGGGTGCGGCGGCTTGGCACCTCGTTCGAGTTCACTTATATCATCACCTGCAAAGGCATGTGTTGCGGTGAGATCAGAAAACTTACTATGTGTAAACTAAGGTCGCCCGCCTCGCAGGGCAATACGCCGGACACTACGGGTAGGCATTTTACGGATATGGGTAGTGATACTGCCTCTGCCCGAGAAAAGAACCTTGGAAATCTTACCGGAGCCACCGGGTTTTGAGTTGGTAGTAGACTTTGGGGTTAACACCATCGTATTTCCAGTGCCACTGGTTGTCGGAGTGATAATTCGTGTTACGTATCCGCGACGACGTGGTGGAACCTTCCCTGTACCACCGGGCTTACTTCTGGGTTTACCAGCATTACTTTTTCTTCCCTTGGTTTGAAAGATAGTTCCCGTAGAGGTCACCTTGGGCGGTGTACTCACAATCATGGTTGGGTCTCGTATCACGATGATCGGCCTCCTTCCCACCGGATAAAGTGTAGCGTTGTAGTCCCAAGAAGATCCGGCATTCGGCCAATTCTCATTCATGACAACCTCAATTTCCGTTCCCCCGTTCCATTGTACCACGATATTGGTAACGTTGCGGAATCCCTGAGTGATCGGGAATAAGCTAGAGGTAGCAATCCCATTAGTCCCTGGTGTTTTGTAGATTCTTTTGCTTCCTTTTTTTCCTCTCGGCGGGCAGTACATCGTGCATTTATCCGGAGCAGAGTAAGTATCCAAATCCAAATGAATGGTACCTTTTGTGGCTCCAGTTTTGATGATAAACGCATCTTGATCAGAGCCACCGTTGTTGCCTTGACTCCACAGGACGCTAGGCAACCAGATAAACAACCCTAGCGCGGCTGCGTACCCCAACCAATTTTTGCGTTCCACCAACGTTTTCATAAACTAACCTTTCCTCAGACTGCTCGGAGGGTAGCATTTATTCGACTTAATACAACGGTAAAAAACAGTTATTTTTATAATATAATACAAGAAAAAATGCTTAAAAACAGGGGTATTATTCATATTGTAGTTGTGCTATTTTAATATCGGCCTCGATATACTGCCGAAAGCTTAAAGTAAGCTTTTCCTCCGCGAAGGTATATCCGCTGAGTTACGCGAGTGGGGAGCCCATGCAGGTAGGTGTTAAAATTAACCGATTGGGGGATGGTAGCCTTGGGTATTTGT
>CAZAIZ010000284.1:0-2993 GCA_964485275.1 uncultured Pedosphaera sp. | reverse complement strand
AGGGTGGCTTTTCCGAAGATGGGGCTTTCTATTTCAAGTTTGTCTTCGGTCCAGCCAATGAGTTTGAAATCCAGGATACCGGCACCTTTCAAGGTCGCTCGGACCATGTCTTTCTCCATTTTATTGATGCCAGTCCCCTGGCTTGATTTGGCAAATTGAATCAGTCTGGAATTGGCCCAGGGAATGGCCACTTCTCCGAAGCTGCTCTTGATTTTCACCTTTCCATCCCCAATTCCAGTGATGGCCCCAGTGACCGTGTCGTCATTGACCAGACGGATGGTGTCCTGCTTGGGGCTGATGGTTGTATCGGTTGCGGCAATTGGTTTACTCCCATCCCATTGGCTAATACGGATATTACTGACCTTTAATGGAGCGGATGCCCGGGAGGTAAAGAGTAGTCCATCCCCCTTGCCGGCAAAGGCTTCCTTGTCTTTCCAGTTGGCTATTTGGATTCCATTGATTGACAGGATAAAGGATCGTGATTTTTTGTTGGTGCGTAGTGAGTAGCGCACACGCGAACCAATCCCTGTCAGGTTCACCCGGGTATTGGACCCCAGCCGATCGGACATGAAATCACCATTGCGTTTACTTTGTCGGGTGAGGCTGGCTCCGGTTTGGCTCAGCTTCAGTGCATATGAGCTGCCGTTGGATGGAGATTTCAGATTGTCGGTGAACAGATTGACATTCAGGGAGAAGTAACTGGAGTTGCGCCCCGGGGTGGACCAGTCCACGTCAAATTCAATCAGGGCCTTATCGGGGAACTCCACTTTGCGCCCGGCCGTTGCGCCAGCACCGGTGCTGGTGATGGCGCCTGCCTTGAATTCAAATTTACCAGAGCCAGATTTCTTAGCTGGGATAGGCAAATTCGGGGCAAAGCCTCCTCCTCCCATGATATTTTTGGAGGAACCAAAGACCCAGTCCTTTTCTGAGGAGGGGCCACTAAAGACAACTCTGCCTATTGCTGCTGACGTCGGAATGATGGCCTTGAGCTGGCTCCGCTTGAATTCTATTTGGCCGGCCGGGGTATGGCTCATGACCACCCGTTCAGTATCGGCCAGGTCCAGCTGGCCTGAAAAGGAGTTGCCATTGGTCAGCAAAACCCGGCTTTGAGTGGACTGGATCGGGGCAACTCCAGAGAAGGTGACACGGTCAATGGCCGCCGGGTTAATCTGCAATGCCGGCTTGATATTGGCAGCTTCCCACACGAGGCCAAGCTTGGGATCGAATTTAACGAATTTACCGGTGATGACATCACCATTGAGCATATGCACCGCTTCAATCTTGGCTGAGGATTTACCCAGTGCCGGCACGGTCATCATGGGGGGGCGCGCCGCTTGAATGGAGATACTTGTCAGCAAAGCCCAAAGGAGAATGAAGTACAGGCGGACCATCGGCTCTATCCTGAGGGGAAACCCACCTTAGCGTCAAGTTGACGTGTAAAACATTGGTCATTTTCATTAGTTCTGGTTCCGGATGAATTACCATCCTATTGTCATAACGTGAAGCGGGAGGAATTGTTGAAAAAGCGGCTTACCCTTGAGCAGCGAAAAATTCTTACCGCCCGTTCTGTACTCTACAACCGTCTCCCCGGGGATTTAAAGACCAAGCTTGAAGGTCTCATGCACGTGTTTTTACATGAAGTAAATTTTGAGGTGGATGGTTTTAGTGAAGTGACTGAAGAGATGCGTATTTGTGTGGCAGCTGAGGCTTGTGTTCTTATTTTAACCCGCGGCTATGACAGTTACTCTCAATTCAGACGGGTTGTAATACACAAAGGATTGATAAAGCAAGGAGGAGGTGAATGGGCAGGTCTGGGGGGTCGACACGAAGTGGATATAAAATGGGACGCATGTCTTCAAGGGATGCATTGGGGTGCCGATAATTATAATCCTATCCTACACGAGTTTGCCCATGTCTTGGATCAAGCAGATGACGGGGTGGCTCAGAGTATTCCGGTTGCCGTGGATTCATTAGTGGATAGGAAAAAGTGGGAGGAAGTGATTGCCCGCGAATACCCCAAGATAAAAGCGGCGTATAAGGAAAGAAGGACGCATGCGATTAAGGAGTATGCAATTACCGATAATGCAGAGTTTTTTTCCTGTGCCACGGAATCTTTTTTTGAGCGTTCCGAGGAGTTACACCAACATAACCCTGAGATATATGAGTTATTGCGTGACTATTATGGACTGGACCCGGCTCAATGGATGGAAGCAGAAAGAGAAAGGAAGCGACAAAGGGATTTGCAGCATCAGTTAACTGTAGTCAAAACGTTTGGTCCTCTATTATTCTTACTATTAGGAGCGGCAGCGATTTTAATTCTAGGCATGTTAGATTATATCTCTACGGGTGGAATTCTTTGCTGTTTTGCACCGGTTTTAAGCATCCTTTTCTATGTATGGTGGGCTTTGAATATTCCTGAGGGCGACTCAAGCTGAACTTTTTTGACCAACCTACGAATCTCCTCTAAGGTTTCTTCTCCGTTGTGAAGACCCTTTACCTCGACATTTTTAGCGGCATCAGTGGCGACATGTTTCTGGGTGCAATGCTGGATCTGGGCGTGGAGTTTGAGGCACTCGAGTCAGAGCTACAGAAGCTCAAGCTGGAGGGATATACACTGAGTGCCAACCGCCGGCAGAAGTGCGCGATTGATGGGGTGAAGTTTGATGTGCATCTGGCGGATGGCTGCCAAAGTGATCACAGCCACTCTCATGGCCATGAACACAGTCACTCCCACGACCATTCCCATGAGCATAGTCATGGTGGTGATGAGGGCCATGGGCATAGTCGTAACTTTGCGCAGATTTCAAAAATGATCCATGACAGTGCGCTCAGCGATTGGGTGAAGGAAAAGTCGGTGGCCGTCTTCCAACGCGTGGCCAATGCAGAAGGCAAGATCCACGGCATGCCGCCTTATGAGGTTCACTTTCATGAGGTGGGGGCAGTCGATTCCATTGTCGATATTGTGGGCGGCTGTATTGCGCTGGAGCTTTTGG
>CAZAIZ010000283.1:0-3003 GCA_964485275.1 uncultured Pedosphaera sp. | reverse complement strand
GGAAGCTACTTCGAGATTTTGTATACCTTGGTATTACTGCGTAGATACAATGCTCCGCCGCCCACGGCGGGGCTGCCCAGAATCTGCTCATCAAGGTTGAGCGTGCCAATGATTTCGCCCTCTTTCGCTTGGGTATCCACCACCTGCATCAAGCCTCGTTCGTTCACAAAATAAAGGTGTTTTCCGGCCGAAATAGGTGTCGCACTAAAGGGACCTTTTAGCCGTAGTTGCCACCCGCGTTCGCCCGATTGGGTGTCGCCAGTAGTGAGAACGCCGGCCTTATTGATGGTAAAGACCTTGTTGCCAATCACAATCGGGCTCGCGGTCCCAAGTTGAAGTCGACCATTTTGCCACAGCTCTTTGGGGGTGTTGGAGGGGTCGTCTTTATTGAGTTCCAGTGCGGTGACGCCATTGGAGGGGATATAGAGCACTCCATTAAGCAGGGTGCTTGAAGGGATGGTTGAGGCACCATCATTATAATCCCAGGCCTTGGATCCATCCTTGGCATGGACCGCATCAATGCCTTCCTTGGATTGCAGTGCGACCAGGCCCTCAGTTATTATCAGTGGTGAGGTCCAGTTGGCAGCCTTTGGGCGATCAAGTCGCCAGCGGTTGATACCGGTATTTTTGTCGAGGCCGAGAGTGTAGGATTCACTGTCATTTTCCACCTGTACTACCAGCGTATTGCCGGTTACCACCGGGGAGCTACTCATGCCCAGACTGTTGCTAACATTGGCATAGTCAGCTGTGAGGCCGCGCAGCCATTGGAGGTTTCCATTCAGATCAAGACAGATGACGTCATTTGACGAGAAGACAGCATAAATGTTTTTCCCATCGCTACAGGGAGTGGGGGCAGCCACGCTTGTCTTGCTGTGACACATAGTCCGGCCGGTGGCCCAGAATTGCCGGTGCCAAAGGGTGCTGCCGTCCCGGGTATTCAGGGCAATCACATGGAGCCGTGTTTGCGTGGAGCCACTACTGCAGGTGAGAATGACTTTGTTTCCGAGTACCAGTGCACCCGATAAGCCCCGTCCGGGAAGGGAGACAGACCACTTCAAATTGTCTGAAGACAATTTGATGGGCAGGTTACGCTCGTTCGAGACACCGTTGCCCTGGGGTCCCCGAAATTGGGTCCAGTCTGCCGAGACGGTCTGCAGAGTGAGAGCGAGGCTCAGTAATATAAAGTGTTTCATAATTGGATCCTGTATGAATTTATTTCCTTGGTCGACGTGGGGATTTTGAGGTGGATTTACTGTTGTCGGTTCCGGTGGTTGGGGTAACCGGCCGGTTGGCTGCGTGAATTGCAGTGCCTGTGGAATCACAGATGCGCAACTGGAACTGCCACTCCTTGGTCCAGGGTTGGGTTTGTTCGTTTTGGCAGAGTTTGATCAGGAGTGTATTTCTTCCCTTGTTCAGCTTGAGATTCAGCCGATACTGATCGATTCGCATCCCGCGGTGATACTCATCGCGACCGAAGACAAGCCGGCCATTGTGCCAGATCTTCCATGCATTCTTGCAGCCCAACCGGAGTTCCACCTCCCGGGCTTCGATTGCTTTAAATTCGCCATAGGCATAGGCAGTCACCTCTTTGAGACCATCGCCGGGACCGGGATAAGCCTTATTGATATCCACCATCCCATACTGGTCGACTGTAATAAATTCGCTCCACTTCACCTTGCCATTTTTTCCCTCGTATACGGCCCCAAAGTCGATGGATTTTTCGGGGGGGAATATTTGTTCAAACCCGCTTCGCTCGGTGTTATCAAAGGGGCCAATCACATTCCAGTGCATCAGGAATCCGAAATGGCTTGGCAAATCAACTTCTTCATTCAGTTGCCTCAAAGCGGTGGTGGTGGTTTGAATCTGGTCAATGTCCCTTGCTGCATTGAGCGCCTTGCGGAAGGATTTAATGGCCGATTTGTTTTGTTTGGCATCCTTTTGGCGGGTTCCTTCTTCCATCACTTTGGCGACTGCCTCACGTCGCAATTCAGTGCTGGGATCATTAATCAGGCCGGGGATGAGTTTTTCTGCTTGGTTAGGATGGGCACTTTGAATGAGTTCAAAGGCCAGTCGGCGTGCTCTGGGTGCCTGCTGGTGGTCTTTGATGAAATTGATCAGTTCTGTGACCGGCAAATCCTTGGATTCACTGGCGATAGTATCGACAGCCGATCGAAGCCAGTTTGCTGCCACCGGGGAAACTCCCTTCATGGCCGTCAAGATTTGAGGCAATGTAGTGGCGTCCGCTTTGGAAAGCTCTTTCCAGGCTTTGGCAGCCTGTGCATTTCCTTTCCCTTCGGCACCTACCGAACGAATCGTGTTGATGGAATCTGAAAGGGATTCCGCGTGTGTTACGAAAAAAAACTGGAGGGCCAAGAAGGCCACAGCAAGGGGTTTCATGCGCGGAAAGTAACCCCCGGCTGAAGAGTTGGCAACCCTTGGCTTATTGGCTGGATGCCAGATGCATTAGTGGCAGCCCCCCAAGCATCTTGCCCACAGATTTGAGATCTTTTTGCAGTTTTTGCATCTCCTCATCATATGGGGAGGAGATGGTTTTATTGGCCTGCTTGAGAGCAATATTAACATCCATCTTTGTCAGTTCCATCGGGGGGGCTGACAAACCAGTCGGAGTTGCATTTGCTACCACTGTTTTCCCGGGCGAAGGACCTGGGTTCTGTGACGTGCGTGGTATAAGAAAAAAAACGAGTACCGCACAGGCAGCCACAGGGACCCATACGGGCAGGGTAAAGGCAGGCTTTACCGGTTCGGCTTCGGTTGCCTTGATGGCATTCATTATCCGGGATCTCAGGAAGGCCGGTGATTCAAGTGTTTGTGCCGGGTGTTCCAGAAGTGAGACCAGGCTTTGCTGGGATTGGTGATGACGGTGACACCCTTCGCAGTGTTCCATGTGTAATTGGGTGCGTTCGTCAGGCTGTTGCCCTTCGTCGAGGGCATTATCAATTTTCCAGCGATGTATTAGACAGAACATGTGGTGCCTCCTTGTGC
>CAZAIZ010000282.1:0-3021 GCA_964485275.1 uncultured Pedosphaera sp. | reverse complement strand
AAGACCCCGGTAGTAACCATCTTTGGGAAAACCTGGCTTTTACATGTAAAGGAAGTGCTGCGCACCACGCCCAAGGAAAATCTGGCAATGATTGGTGATACCATTGCTTTCCTGAAGAAAAAGGGGCGCAAGGTGATCTATGATGCTGAGCATGCCCTGGATGGCTACAAGGATGACCCGGAGTATGCTCTGGCCACCTGGAAGGCCGCTGAGGAGGCTGGGGCTGATTTTGTAGTGTTGTGTGACACCAATGGAGGGACATTGCCCGGTGAAATAGCCGAAATTACGGCGACTGCGCGGAGGGAACTTTTGTGTCCGATCGGTATCCATACCCATAATGATATTGGTTTGGCTGTGGCCAATGCAATTGCTGCAGTGGAGCAGGGAGCATCCCAAGTGCAGGGAACCATCAATGGATACGGGGAACGCACCGGTAACTGCAACCTGACCAGTGCCATTCCAAATATCAGCTTAAAGATGGGTAGACGTTCCATTCCCAAGGCAAGGATCAAGAAGTTGGCTGATCTGTCGCGTTTTGTGGATGAGGTGGCCAATTTGATTCCCGATCGTCGTCAACCATGGGTTGGAGGGACCGCCTTTGCCCACAAGGGAGGGATGCATGTGAATGCAGTGCAAAAGGTGGCCCATAGTTTCGAGCACGCCAATCCGGATACAGTGGGCAATCGGCGCCGGATTCTTGTAAGCGATCTGGCTGGTCGCAGTAACATCGTGATGAAGGCTCAGGAGATGGGGATTCGCATTGATAATGATGCACCTGAACTCAAGGCAATTCTTGCGGCGGTAAAGGAACAGGAGCATCAAGGTTATGATTATGAAGGGGCGGAAGGATCTTTGGCTCTATTGATCCGAAAGGCGTTGGGACGCGTGGAGTCGGCGTTTCATCTGGAAGCTTATCATGTGTCGGCTCGCGGCGACGCTGAAGAGCACCTGTGTGAGGCGACCGTGAAGGTGACTGTCGGAGGGAAGTCCGCCCACACCGTGGCTGACGGTGATGGGCCGGTAAATGCTCTTGATCAGGCTTTACGTAATGCTCTACGCGGTTTTTATCCTGTGTTAAAGCAGGTGAGACTTACTGACTACAAGGTGCGTATTCTTAACTCATCGCGCGGGTCAGGAACAGCCGCCAAGACGCGGGTCTTAATAGAATCTACCGATGGCAAGGATCGTTGGTATACGGTGGGCGTAAATGAAAATATTATTGATGCCAGTCTGCAGGCCTTGCTGGACAGCATCGAATTTCGCCTGTTGAAGAAATAACTCTATTTTAAAGGCACCTGTAATTTCAAAATCGATGGCGGAAATTCCCAAGGCATACGAGCCACACGCAGTTGAAGACAAATGGTATGCGTTCTGGGAGGAGGGTGACTGCTTTAAAGCGGATCCGGAGCGTGTTAGCGATAAGCGTCCTGCCTACTCAATAGTCATTCCGCCGCCCAATGTGACTGGTGTATTGCATATGGGGCATGTGCTAAACAACACCATTCAGGATATTTTGGCCCGTAAGGCACACATGGACGGCAAGGAAGTGTTGTGGTTGCCGGGAACCGATCATGCCGGAATTGCGACTCAAAGTGTTGTGGAACGCAAATTACGGAAGGATGGCGTGATGAAGCATCGTGACGACCTTGGCAGGGAGAAGCTTCTTGAGCACATCTGGGAGTGGAAAGAGAAGCACGGCGGTATCATCATCGAGCAACTCAAGAAACTGGGTGCTTCCTGTGATTGGTCACGTCTACGCTTCACGATGGATGAGGAGTACACAAAATGTGTGCAGCGTGTCTTTGTGGATCTTTATGAGAAGGGACTCATCTATCGTGGTAAACGTATGGTCAACTGGTGCCCCAAATCCTTGACTGCTCTTTCTGATGAGGAAGTCATCATGAAGGAGCAGGATAGCCAGCTTTTTTACTTTAAGGTGCAGGTGGTTGAGGAATCCGGAACCTGGCTTGAAATCGCGACAACCCGGCCTGAGACTATTCCCGGGGATACAGCTATTGCTGTTAATCCGAAGGATCCGCGTTACGGTCACCTGATCGGGAAACACGCCATTCGTCCCTTGCCTGTTGAGAATCAGACACATCTTCCAATAGTGGCTGATGAACACATCGATATTGAGTTTGGCACAGGGGTGCTCAAGGTAACTCCGGCACATGACAAGGCAGACTTTGAGATTGGTCAACGTCATGGAGTGGAGGTTATTGAAGTCATTGATGCGGAAGGTAAAATGAATGCTCTTGCAGGAGAGGCGCTGGCCGGGCTGGATCGATTCGAGGCGCGTCAGGAAGCAGTCACCCAACTTGAGGAACTGGGTGCGCTCGTAAAAACAGAGGATTATAGAAATAATGTCGGTTTTAGTGAGCGTGCAGATGTTCCGGTTGAGCCACGTTTGTCTGAACAGTGGTTTTTGAAATATCCAAGTCAGGACCCCTCGCGTGCTTGTGTTGCGGATGGAACAATTAAGTTTTATCCCGAACGCTGGACTAAAACCTATGATTACTGGATGGAGGGGCTTCAGGATTGGTGTATTAGTCGTCAACTTTGGTGGGGGCACCGGATCCCGGTCTGGTATCGCGGCGAAGAAATTTACTGTGGATTAGAGGCTCCAGTGGGTGATGAGTGGGAGCAGGATCCTGATGTGCTTGATACCTGGTGTAGTTCGTGGCTTTGGCCCTTTGCGACCATGGGTTGGCCTGAGGAAACTGGTACGCTCAAAAAGTTTTATCCCACCACGGATCTTGTTACTGGACCTGATATTATTTTCTTCTGGGTGGCCCGGATGATTATGGCCGGCTACGAGTACCGCGGTGAGTTGCCGTTCCGAAATGTCTACTTTACTGGGATTATACGAGACAAGAAGGGGCGTAAAATGTCCAAAAGTCTGGGTAATTCACCTGATCCCTTGGAGTTGATTGCCAAGTACGGTGCTGATGCACTGCGCTTTGGAACCATGCGCAGTGCGCCGCAGGGGCTGGATGTGCTCTTTGATGAGAAGGACGTTGA
>CAZAIZ010000281.1:0-3031 GCA_964485275.1 uncultured Pedosphaera sp. | reverse complement strand
CCAGGGTCGGCGGTTGCCCCTTGGCCACGTTATGCCAAGGCGATAATTGTTCAGGTGCCACACCCATCCGCGCGGCCATTCCAGCCATCGCCTGCGCACTAAGATAATCCTTCCTTTCGGGCACTGCTGCCAAGACACAGGGTGGATTGAACAAAATCATGGCATTTGGGTTAGAACTGATTTTTGAATCCTCATCCTTCGCCTCAAATCCCTTGATCACACCGGTGCAGGCAGCCACATGCCCACCAGCCGAACCGCCTCCGACTCCAATTTGGCTTGGATTTACCCCGATTTTTTTGGAATTACTACGGATCCAGCGCACCGCGCTTTTCCCATCCTCAACACAGGCCTTGGCGCGAGTCCCATGCATATTACGAATGCGGTATTCGGCTGTCATCGCCACCATCCCGCGGCTCGCCAAATAACGGCACTGCTGTTCAAACTGGCCTGGAGTGCCGTGGTTCCAGCCACCACCAAAAAAGAAGACTATTGCCGGTGAACTAGATTTCTTTTTGGCTGAACGGAAGATATGTAGGTGCAATTTCACCTCGCCAATGGTTTTGTAGACTACTTTCTCAGCTTCCTTAAATTTTCCCGGCCAAACTTGCTTACGCTGAGCGGTGGCAGTCAATGACAAGGCGAAGATTGTCAGA
Source organism: uncultured Pedosphaera sp. (assembly GCA_964485275.1). Lineage (GTDB taxonomy): Bacteria > Verrucomicrobiota > Verrucomicrobiia > Limisphaerales > UBA1100 > UBA1100. The sequence goes on along the minus strand of CAZAIZ010000281.1, from coordinate 2,378 downwards.
ATTATTGTCCGGTACATGGCTTTACTGTGCCATGCAAACGCCCAATAGCAAATGAATTGGCCCATCTAGTGGAATATGAAACACTCGCTAACAGCTAATGGCAGAAAAGAAAACAGTGTTGGTCACCGGCTCAGCAGGCCGGGTTGGGCAGGCGGCGGTAATCGGTCTCTTGAACCGCGGCCACACCGTTCGAGGCTTTGATCGCTCCTCTTCGCCCAAACTCCCGAATGCCACGATTGCAGACCTTAACGATTTGGATGCCCTTTCAGATGCAATGGAAGGGATCGATACCCTGATTCATTTGGCGGCCACACCTGATGACGTGGAGGATCCGGTTAACAACCTTTTCCCTCCCAATATTACAGGACTCTATCACACTCTCGAGATCGCCCGGGAAGCGGGTGTAAAACGGTTAATCCTGCCCAGCAGTGGACAGGTCAATTGGTTTCGCAATTTTGAAGGGCCCTGGCCGTTGGATGAATCGGTACCCGTTTCCCCCAAGGGTTGGTATGCCGCCACCAAGATGTTTCTGGAAAGTATTGGGTACAGCTACTCGGTAAACCACGACATGAGTGTCATCATCACGCGTCTGGGTTGGTGCCCGCGCGATGAAGGACAAGTACGTGAGATTGCTGCTGAAACCATCTATCAGGACGTCTATCTGAGTCCCGATGATGCGGGTCTCTTTTTTTCCGGTTGCGTGGAGGCTGAAGAAGCCGTTTCGCACGCCATCCTGTATGCCACCAGTAAACCCGTTGATACACAGCGCTATTGCCTCAAGAGCGCAAAGGAAATTGCGGGCTTTGAGCCACAGGAGCAATGGCCTGATGGCACAGAGATTATTGCCGGCCGGCGATGGGAAAACTAGTGACGATCCCAAAGATTCTTTGGATGTCTCTTTGGGTAATCAAATCCGAGTTTTTGAATGCCGTGTGACTCTACGTGCCCATCCACAAAACCGAGATTCGATCTGCCCCCGTGTCGCGGGATTACCCGAGTGGGAATCCAATGCCAAAATCGATCGGCTGGAGTACGAATTGTCCATGAACCCAAGGGTCTGGAAGTATCCTCCTGCCATTCAGACATCGGGCGACGCATCGTTTCAGGAGTAATAAAAGCGGCATCGGCAAAATATATGGCAAGTGCAGGATTGGTGATTTGGGATGCATGAGGTGCTTTCACTACAGATTCCACCATGAATTCTCCTGCCACGCCCAGATTCATCCCGAAGCCCATCCCCCGTTCCAAATCACATTTCATACAAGGGCAGCGAAACGCACGCCTGTCTCCAACATAGGTCTCAAGCAAATCCGGCCACATGGTCATTTTGGAATTGGGAACAATGGCATTGGAAGGAGGCTTTTGATTCATTGCATGTGGTGTCAGATGGTTGTCGTGATCCTGGGAATACAGGATTTGGCCCACCGAAATATTACGCAGATTATTCAGGCAATATACCTCTTGCGCCTTGGCCACGGCTTTTACCATTGCCGGAGTCATCATGGAAAAGAGCACCCCCAGCAGGGCAATGATCACAAGTAGCTCGACTAAGGTAAACGCCCGCAAGCGTCTCCGGCCGGCTAGGTTCCGGTCCGAGATCATATTAAGAAAGACGTACCCGATTGTCTCCGGTTACACAAATCTCGCTATTCTGGAACACTACTGGTAAGGTGTTTCCATGAGTAAGGAACCAACTTCCGAGGATTCTCATACTCAAAGTTCCGGGGCCAGCCAATGGCGATGGCCAATTGTCATTCTGACTATCGCAGCGATGGCGCTTGCTGCCTATATTTACTCCATCAATACAGCCAAAGAGGTCGCCGAGAACACAATGCGTAAAACACAGGAGACCCTCCAGGGTATTGGAGAATCGGCCATCACCATCGCAGAAAATTTTCAGCAGTCAAAAATTACACACACCTTCACTGAATTCCTTCCTGAAGCAAAGGATGCTGGCGAAGGGCGACTGGAGGTCGGCACACTCGAAAACACCAAGGTATTTAAACGCACCAATAAACGTACCATCCTTTGGGACAAAATCAGTCTGGGCACCACCATCACTGAAATCCGGGTACCGGCCACCTTTCGCTATCACCTCAAGCTTTCTGATCCCTGGAAACTGGAAGTGCGTGATCAGCAATGTTTTGTGATTGCCCCAATGATGCTCCCCACGACCCCAGTCGCGATTCACACCGACAAGATTGAGAAACGCTCAGAACGTGGCTGGGCCCGTTTTAACAAGGATGAACAAATGGACTCCCTCATGCGTACCATTACCCCCCGACTGACCTCCCAAGCCTCCTCAGACAGTCACGTCAATCTAGTGCGGGAGCCTGCGCGCAAGACCGTAGCTGAATTTGTCCGCCAGTGGTTGATGA
>CAZAIZ010000280.1:0-3032 GCA_964485275.1 uncultured Pedosphaera sp. | reverse complement strand
CACTGGCTGACCATGGGTTAATCGTGCCCAGCATGATTGCCATCAGGCAATGGGGCGAAACTGACGGATGGGAATATCAATTGATCAAGGATGAGGCCCACCGCCGGTTTGCTTTAGCCGCCCGTTTAGGAGCCCCTTACATCGTTGCAACACCTCCTATGGAAATGGAAGGGCATGATCATCTGCCAGCACGTTACTACGACCTTTTGCAAATTGGGCGCGAGGAGGGTGTGAGGCCAACCTTCGAGTACATTAGCTTTTTTAGAAGTGTAAACAATCTTTCCGATGCCTGGCGAATTGTGCAGGAGGCCAATGATCAGGACTCCACAATTATTCTTGATGCCTTTCATAACTGGAACAGTAATTCATCCCTGGATGACTTACGAACCATCCCGGAAGAAAAAATCAGCCACTACCACATCGACGATGCCCACCCGGATATTGCGCCGACCGAACAAAAAGATCCTGACCGCGTAATGCTCGGCGAGGGGCAAATTAATCTCGCAGCGGAACTCACTATCTTAAAAGAAAAAGGCTATGACCGAACCATGAGCCTTGAACTGTTTAATGAAGCGCTTTGGGAGCAGGACCCACTGGAAGTAATCACCATCGGTCTGGAGCGCATGCGTTCACTCTGGGCCAAGGCCTAGGCGAAATAAAACATCATAAACACCGCGCAAGAGGCGAGCAGACCTGCCCAAAACAAATCCTCGCGCAGGAAACTATATGCCCGGCCCTTTGCTGCTGCTGCAAGCACCACCTTGAAGAGTGAGTCGAGGAACATCATAAAAGTCCAGATAGCTCCCAATACCCCTGCTGACATGGGGCTGATAATTTTACCCGTCATCAGGACCGCCAACAGGACGAAGATCAGCATTGAGCCCAACAGTTTCATCCCAAAGTGCTGTAGGTCAGTCTCCCGCATAATTTTGAGCCCCACCCAAGTGTATTTGGCCTTATCCTCGTTCGGTTGGGTTGCAAGACTGGTGATAACGTTGGCAATAAGCGCACAAAGGAAGGCAATGAATACCGCGTGGAAGGCGTTGAGATTGTGGCCAAAACGCATGCCAACCTCTTTGGCCGCTTGCCCTCCGCCCGCAACAAACCAACTGTAGATTCCCGGCAAGGCGTAGGACACCACCACTCCTGTGATAATGGAAACAAACCCGGCCGTTGGCGTGGACCGGCCCCACAGCATCCCCATGATGAAGGCTGCTACCAGCCCTGAAACCAGCTTTGCTTGATGTCCGAGCACATAATTCATAAACGGCTCATTGGTATTGGGGTCAAAGACCACAATGGTCAGGATTGCCGAACCAAGCACAAGGATTCCAATAATGATCTTACCAAGGCGTACTAGCTTTTCATCGTTAGCTTCGGGATTCACAAACCGCTTGTAGCCATCAAAAGTGATCAGCGTAGCGGCTGAATTCATCATCGAGTCCACACTCGAAAGAATCGCTCCTATTAATCCGGCAGCAACCAATCCCACCAATCCCGGCACTGCCAAGGGAGCAACCACCTCCCGCATCAACATGGGAAACGCCGTGTCGCCCGCCAGATGGACTCCCGGCATGAGCTGCTGGAAGAGGTAATAGGCGGCAATTCCGGTGCCGATGGAAATAAAGGGAATCAAGAGCTTCACAAAGCCGGCGGTGATAATACCCGTTCGCGCATCCTTCAGCGAACGAGCTGCCAATGCCCTCTGAACTATAAACTGATTGGCCCCCCAGTAATAAAAATGGAGAACCAAGACCCCTGAAAGCATTCCCGTCCACGGGTGCCTCGGATCATTCATGGGCTTGTAGAGGTGCATGAGATCTTTTCCTGCAACAATCTCTTGGAGTCGGTCCTGATCAAAAGCAATCATCATGGACCAGCTGCCAATAAGATTGTGGTTAAAGGTGCACCAAGCCACGATCAGCATCCCCAATAGGATCAGAACCGATTGGATGACGTCGGTAAGAATAACCGCCCTTAGCCCTCCCACAATGGTGTAGGCACCTGTCACCAGTGCCATAATAAGAATCCCCCATATATACAGTTTGCGATCTACTTCAACCCTTTTGATCAATTCCCATTCTGTTTCGATCTCTTTTCTCCGCTTTTCTACTCCGTCAAAAGGTGGAGATTCTCGCTCGGGATAGAGTTTTTCGTATGCCGCAAGGTAGCTCTCTTCAGTAAAGGCTCCAGATTCTGCTGCCTGCCGAATCGGGGCATATATCTCCCAAGTATCCAGAACCGCTGCTTGGGTTTTCTGGTCTTCGTCGCTTGGTGAACTCGTGTCACTGGTCAAAATCTTTCCCGTGTTTTCCAGCTGGGATGCGTACTGGGCTTGAAGAATCTCGGCCTTGTCCACCAGCAGGATGTTTACCGCGCGTGATCCCAGGTAGAAAGCCGGTAGCATCATCACCAACACAATAATGGTCACCATAATGGCCGCATAAGCCACACGGCTACGATCGTCATAGCGACGGTTCAAGTAATCGGACAGGGTGTAGATGTGTAGTTTTCGGTAAACCGGCAAAAAGAAATAACACAATAGTAACAAGCCAGCGATGGCCGTAATCTCCAAATGGCTAATCACGAAGCCCGCCCCAAAGCCAACCGCCATCATCCCCACCATGTGATTGGCCGAAACGTTGGAACCAAATATGGAGCCCGCTACTACCCACCAAGGCGCATCCTTGCCGGCGAGATAATAATCCTGTGCCGTGGAGTTGTCGTTGCGACCGACCCACAATCCCACGCCCATCACACCGAAGAGGATTCCGAAAAAAACAATGAAATCTGCTGTTGAAAGAATGCCTTCCATGGCGGTCCGTTGCGAAACCAAACCCTGCCCTATTTTCCCTTAGTTTCCAATGACAAAAGCCTTGCTCCAAAACGTCGGCTGGCCCACCTTTTGCGCCCACCGCCATTACTTTCATGAAACGCATTTATTTGGCTCTTCTTCTAATACACCCTGTTATTGTGTTTGGTCAGACTCCCCAGTGGATTTGGCTGGATCGTGCGGAGAAAACTGAAACCGT
>CAZAIZ010000279.1:0-3033 GCA_964485275.1 uncultured Pedosphaera sp. | reverse complement strand
CAATGCCTACGCTCAAGCCAAATACGCTTGGATGCTGGAAAAGGGCATTGGCATCAGGCAGGACTATTCCGAATCATCCAAATGGTATGAAAAAGCGGCCAAGCAAGGCTTGGCTCTGGGGCAAATAAACCTGTCTTTAATCCTAGCAAGTGGAGCCACTGGTGAAAAGGATCCGGTAAATGCATACAAATGGATGAAGTTGGCAGCGAACACCGGAAACAAGGGTGCCGAAAAATTCCTATCCACGATCGCCGCGTCAATGACCCCAGAACAAATTACAAAAGCGGAACTGCAGGCGACCAAGTTTGTTGCACGCCCGAAAATCGAAGACACTCCCCCAGAAGCCTCTCCTAGCCTGGTTGAGTAACGAACAATTTTCAGGCATCACATTAAAGCAACACCTGACCCTTTATCAGTATTTCAATTCCCTCCCCGTAAAAGACATTGTTCTATCATTCTGGATAAATTAAGGATTTACCCCAGGAACATGAGGTCCCTTTGTTAATGCCTGCCGCCGGGCCTCCTGAATCTGAGCAGGTGTTATGCCTATCCCTGGCCCAACGCCGCCACCCTCACGCAAACGACCATCTATCATTAAATTACCCTGGGTAGAAACATGCGGCAGGGAAAGAGAGTGCCCCAACTCATGAGCCAATATATTGGATTGAGCAAAAAAAACAGGCGAGCCGTCCTTCCAGACACCTTTCGGATCAATAAGGCCGGCAAACTTAATTTGCGGCATCAAAACAAGCCCTTTGGCCGGCAAATATACTGCCCCATATGCGTCAGGCATCGTGTAAATAAGCACAATATGAAACGCTTTGCCTCGATCAGGCAAGTTGGGAAGCATCTTGTGCAAAATTCGTGATTGATGCTGCCGGAGATAAGCCTTGGGCACAGAAGGTTTAAACAGGTTGGCAAATTCCATTTCCGCATTCATGTCCGCCACCTCCATTCTTTCCGGTCGTCCGGGAAGAAACCGCAAGTTTGCTGCCTGCCAAATCTCATTAGCCCCCGCAAACAACGGACGCAAATTAGTTACTTCAGGGTCAGCGTTAATCGAAACATAACGGCTTTTAAGATAATGAATTTTTACCGGCAAAGTTAACAGGGTGTTTTCATTGGCCGCCGCATCATCAACAGGTTTAATTTCCTGTGTTACGACCTTTACCTCCTCAGTGGCATCACTCACACTGCCTGAGTACACAGTCAATCTCGTCCCACCCTCAACTCTCGGTAAAAGAGCGAACCGCGTCCTCCCCAGCATCAACCGGATTGCATCTGCCGCCGGCTTACCTCGAAACTTGCCTCCCACCAACTGCGTTAAACCAGGTTCCACCTTCACCTCCCAACCTGTTTCGGCCTTGACGATTCCAAGGAATTCCTCCAACGGAAGGTCTCGAACACGAAAATCAAAAGTACGTGCTTTCGGGTGCCAAGTTAAATAATCGGCCCCCTCCGCGTAAAAACCGACAAACAATAACAATAAAATTATCCGGTTCATGTTTTGATCTTAACTGAATTCTCAGGTTTTGCCGAAATATTTTTCCACCAGGACTGCCTGAATCGGTGGAGAATTACGAGCAACCACCACCATAACCACCGCGGATACAGCAACACTCCAAATAAATGGGTGAAGACTCCAGAGCTCGTAGCCGCTGAACTTGCCGTTCACCACATAACCAATAAGGTAAAAGGTCGCCATCGAACCCCCTCCAGAAAGCATGCCGGCAACGGTGGCCTGCGAAGTGAGCCGCGGCCAATAAAGAGTAAGCACCACCGGCATCAGAAAGCTTGCCCCCAATCCGCCTGAACCAAACACGATCAGGTCTTGCAGAAATTGCGGAGGATTCAACATTGCCAGCATCGCTAATGCCCCAACCCCAACAGTGGTCCAGTAAGTTACTTTTTTCATCTTTGCCTCACTGGCATCAGGGTTTCTTCGCTGGTAAACATCGCGCACCACACTTCCCGAAACCAAAAGCAGAAAACTATCCACACTACTCATTACCGCCGCAAATGGCGCAGCAACAAGCAAACCTGCCAACCATGGAACACCAGCATTGGTCGTTAAAAAGGTTGCCATCTCAGGCATTATCCGGTCGGCATCTATTTCCCACCCGGGAAGCAATACCCTCCCGCAGGTAAAAATAATAATAAGAGGGAAATAGATCATCGAAAAATAGACCGCCACAAAAATTATCGAATGCCGTAATGTAGGAATATCCCTAAAAGCCATTTGTCGCGCCATATAACTTGGCTGGGCAGCCCCTGCAAAAGGCCAAAAGCAAAAGAAGCTCACCGCGAGCATGATTGGCAAAAACCCCAGCCCACTGTTACTCTTCGGCCCCGGGGCACTGACGTATACCCCTGGCCTGTCATCACCATATTGATAACCGGCCACATCAAGACTCGAGACACCCACCCCAAGCTCCTCATCAATCTGAGAACGAATAGATGCTAGCTCTGTTTGGTTTTCAGCTGATGTTCGCACCAGGATAACCGGAACCTTTTCAGCTGTCTTTTGACCTGCGGAAAATTCGGCCGAGTCCATTAATCTGACAAATTGATGGCGACGTTCTTTCTCAGGCAATTCCACCCAGGAGCCCTTCACCAGCGTAAAATCCTCTGTGGGCTCAACCTTCAGTATCAACGTTGCACTGCCAGCCCGTGGCGGAACCTGACGAGCAAGTTCTCGAGTCGCATTACCAATTCCTCCCACCTGATTTAGCGCTAGACCCAGCAGGATAATTACCCCCAAACCCATAATCACACCCTGCATCATATCGGTCCAAACTACTGCGCGGAACCCTCCCCAGGCAGTATAGGCAACAACGGACACGGCAAAGGCAATAAGACATAGCAAATAATCTGGCTCTGCACTTCCAACCCAAGGGATAGGGTGGGTCAAATCGTCGACCAGTGTGACCGCCGTTTGATAAACCGACACGTCACCCAGCAGCGTGGTCATAATCTTTGCTCCAGCCTTAAACTGGGCCAGCAGGAAGAAAAACTGGAAGAAAACCAATAGCA
>CAZAIZ010000278.1:0-3055 GCA_964485275.1 uncultured Pedosphaera sp. | reverse complement strand
TGTTTGACCTATCAAAAATACCCCTTTAACTCGCCGTTCCAGCTCCTGAACAACCTTCCGAAAATCCAGCCCCTTGCTCTGACCTCCTGCAATCAACCATATGTTCTTGGGTCCGGACGCGCTTGCAGGCATTGCCTGCAAAGCGCTGCGCAAGGCATGTATATTGGTCGCCTTTGAATCGTTGTAGAACCTCACCCCATTTGATTCTGCAATCATCTCACAGCGGTGAGGCCCAACCTGCAGCCTAGTCCCTACCTCAATCATCAACTCAAGCGGAAGCCTCATCGCACGACCTGCCAATAATGCTGCCATTAAATTTGCCGCCTGATGTTTCCCTTCAATCATGCAATCATTCAGATTCAGAATTACTCCCGGCCAGTCCGGTAATCGGCTTACAATCAAATCACCATCGAGATATAAATCGGCCGACGACTCTTCCACACTAAAAGTAGTAATCTGCCCCGCAACAGAAATATTGAACTGTTTTAATTGCTGCCAAGACTCCCATTGGATGATGGCGTTATCATCAGGCTCTTGCATTTCAAATATCCGTGCCTTTGTACGGATATATTTTTCCATAGTCTGATGCCTATCCAAATGATCTTCCGCTAAATTAAGCATTAGGGCCACATCTGGCTTAAACTTGTCCATTCGCTCCAACTGGAACGAACTAACCTCCAAAGTCACCACATCCAAATCCTGAGCCTCATCTGCGACCTCACATAAGGGTAACCCGATATTTCCGGCAGCAACTGTCTGGCGACCGTCTTCTGATAACATCGCAACAACCCATTCAGTGGTCGTAGTCTTGCCATTGGTTCCAGTAATGGCAATTGAAGGACATTCCATTTCGCTCCAGCCCATTTCCAATTCACTCCAGATCGGAACCCCTCTAGCATCTAGCTTTTTGACTAAAGGGTTATCGAGAGCAACCCCAGGACTCAAAACAACCAGGTCAAAACCCAATTTATCCCACGATTGCTCCTCTGAAGAACCATAAAGAAATTCAACTCCCCGGTGTTCGTAAGAAGAAATTTCGGTCTTTGGTAGAGGCGTATCAGAATCATCATAGGCAACAACCCTGGCACCTCTTTGAAGCAAAAGATTAACAGCCGCCTTCCCACTACGGCCCAGACCTATCACACATACATATTTTCCAAGCCACCGCTCCATCGACTCATCTTAGTTTCAAAGTCGCCAAAGCCAGAACCGCGAAAAGAATCCCAAGAATGTAAAAGCGCATTACCACCTGATTCTCGTGCCACCCTTTCTTCTGGAAATGATGGTGTAAAGGGGCCATTAGAAACATCCGGCGTCCCTCGCCCGTTCGTAGTCGCGTCCATTTATACCAACCGCGCTGCACAATAACTGAAAGTGCCTCGAGCACGAATATCCCTCCAGCAATCACCAATACAAATGGCTGGTGAATCAAAACCGCCATGATCCCTAGGGACCCTCCCAAAGCCAGAGAACCCGTATCCCCCATAAATACCCGAGCAGGATGACAGTTAAACCAGAGGAACCCCAAACCGGCACCAATCATCGCCGCACAAATCACCGATAGTTCCACCGCTCCACGCACGTAGGGCACATAAAGCTCATTAGCAATTTCGGCATTCCCGGCAATGAAGGTGAAAACGTAAAACACCAGGGAGACTATTAGCGTAGAGCCAATCGCCAAACCATCCAAGCCGTCAGTAAGATTGACAGCATTGGAACTACCGACAATGGCCAAAACGGCAATAATCATCCCCACCACAGCAGCCAATGACCAAACTGCTGTTTCTGATGGTCCGGTCAGTACGGGATGCTTTAAAAACGGGACCATAACTTCTGTAATCAAAACACGGGTCTCTTCCAGCCTCCAGAGATACACTGAAATAAAACCAGCCAATAAAAACTGGACCGCCAGTTTCACCTTTCCACTTACCCCCCCACTATCCTGCTTGGTTATTTTGGAATAATCATCATAAAATCCCAATAAACAGAACACTAGCATGGAGAGCAATGTCAGTGTCACCAAAGGATTCCACTGCGCCCATAATAAAGCTGCAAGATCTATGGAACCTACTATTAATAAGCCTCCCATGGTTGGGACATTACGCTTACTGACTCCATCCTTCATTCCTCCTTGACTGCGCGCCTTATCCTCGTATTCCTGCCTTGCTAAATTATAAAGCCTCTGGATTACTCTAGGCCCGAGGAGCCAGCAAAAAAAGAGCGCGGTTACCGCCGCGCCCGCACTTCGAAAAGTGGAATACTGGAAGACATTCATCGGCGAGAACCAATCGGCCCATTGATCATGCCCTTTTTCGGCCAGCCAAGCGGGCAATTGACTCAAGTAATAAAACATCTCTCTTAGCGCGAAGGCCTTGAATTAATATAGCTCTTCTATTTGCTCTAATTTACTTGCTCGCGAAGCTTTAAGAAGGATTACATCCCCAGGCATAAGCCAATCACGAAGCAATTCAACTGCCTCTTTCACTCCTGCAACCACCTCCACATTTTCCACCCCTTTCTCACGGGCCGCACCTGCGGTGACTTCAGCCCAGTGCCCTATGGCTACTAAACCTGAAACCACACCGGAAGCCTTTACTCCAGCTTCACGATGAGCCGACTCAGTATGTTCGCCCAGTTCAGCCATATCTCCCAGGACCACATATCGCCCGCCTGCACAAGGCACCTGAGCCAACGTCTCCAACGCCACTTTGACTGAATCGGCATTTGCATTGTATGCATCATTCAGCCAGTTAACTCCTCTTCGTTGAGTCCACTGTAAACGCTGCCTTGGCTGGGGGCATTCAGACAGTCCATTTTGAATCATTGTTCTGCTTAAACCCAACTCCGCAGCCGCAGCGATTGCCAATGAGGCATTGGCTGCCTGATGCCTTCCCAATAGTGGTGTGCAATACTCCCCGTTCAACTGAGCAGTCGGCGTATCTAGCATAAATCGGGTCAATCCCTCCTCAATTTGCACCCCACTTATACGCCAGTCATTTCCGGGGTTAAACCCCACGGTAACATACGGCGGAGAGCTGCGTTGAGTCATTGACTT
>CAZAIZ010000277.1:0-3061 GCA_964485275.1 uncultured Pedosphaera sp. | reverse complement strand
CTGCCCACACGTACTTGGAGTCACAGGCCACCTTGAACTTTTGCTCGGCAATAATCACCGCGCCCGCCTTTAGGTATTTCTCCAGCTCCTTCTGCATCCCCGGCAGGTCCGGCACTTCATTGACGCCAAAGACATATTCCTTGGGATACTTCTTCGCGATGGCCAGCACGGTGTCGTTGCCGCCGGTCTTGGCCGCCAGTCCGTTGGCCTTGCCCTCGCGGGTGGAGGGGCGGGTCACCGGTTTGCCCGCGGGCAGCAGGATGGTCGTTGTCACGCCCATGGCGCGTTGATGCTTGATCATCTGTTCATCAGTACGCCCGTGGTAATGGGTGTGCTGATGAATATCGATGATGGGTTCCTTGTCTGCAGCTGCTGCATCGTGTAGCAGTGAGCCGGTGGCAATGGCAGCGGTGGTGGAACCGAGAAACTGACGGCGGGAAAGCGTGCTGTGCATGGAGGTAAGTGTCCTTCAATATATGCCTTTGGCAATGGGAAAATTCATGATGGGTTCGGCCCTGAGCTGTTATAATTTTGAATGAGACTTATAATAGATTTCTAAGAGAGAGGGAGGTAGAATGTTTGTCAGTTAGAGGTATATGCAAATCCACGTTAGCAAAGACGGACAGCAGTTGGGTCCATTTACCTGGGAGCAAGTTCAGGAACAGCTTGCAGCAGGAACAATCGTGCCAACTGATTATGCCTGGCATGAAGGGCTGGAGGAATGGGCGGCTTTATCTGAACTCAAGCCGCCACAGGAAACTGTACCTGAAATGGGTATCCAATCCACTAAATCAAATGATGCCCTTCCGCAACCCAAGCAACATTCCAAGCTCAAGACGGCATTCGGTTTTTTGTTGCTATTGGCCGTGTTGGGTTTGCCCCTGATCGCTTGTAGCTTCAGCTTGCTCGATTATAATGCCGTTAAGAAGGATGGGGCGTCTCTCTTTTTTGCACTCTTCCCCTTTCATTACCTGTACATCCTCTTTCCGGCCATAAGCTATTTGGTGTTTGTCGGCCTTTTGGGATTTTTTGCGTTGGGGGTTTATCTGTTATGGCCGTTAGGGGGGCGTTCAAAACTGGTGAAAATTCCAGCCTATGGGTTGATGGGGTTTCTCATCATTCAATTGCTCGGAACTGGCATTTTTTATGTAGGATACAATTTCACCGGTAATCGAGCGTGGAATCAGTACCGGGAATCCCAATTGGCTGACTCCAATAGTTATTATAAAAATTGGGAGTCGGTCCTGGTAAATAAGAAAGTTCCTGATGAGCAAAACTTTGCCATGACTCCATTATTTGCCCCACTAAACGGTCTTGAGTCCGAGCTGGATGAATCGGGAGATGGTTCGCGTTTCACTGAAGAAAGTGGGGAGATATTCAAGTCTGCCGATGCAAAAATCCGCGAATCATTCCCTGAAATTTTACACTCAAGCTCGAAGGAGGATAGAAAGCCCGGGGTAGTTTACATTATCAAACCCGGTTCTCGCGATCAGGATAAGAAATACGAGGGGAATTGGAGAGAAGGCAAAGTTCTTTCCCTGCCAAACTTGTATCTAGCTATGCCCAGCTTGGCCCCTCATCGTCCCAATCTACCGCTTGCTGTAAAGGGCCGGGCAATCCTTAGCGAATTTGCCAAATACGATGCAGGGTTTAATGAAATTGAAAAGGCGGCTCAACGGCCGCATTTCCAGTTTCATTCGGAATATGATCTGTTTACTCTATTACCGGAATTGGGAATTTTAAAAGGGGTTTCCAGGTGGTTTGGTATTCGAGCCTCAGTGAGACTGGTCGCGGGAGCTTCTCCGGGTGCATTGCAGGATATTAAGACAATCCTTTCTATCTGCGATGGTCTGAATCAGGAACCCGCCCTGATTTCACATCTTGTTGCTCTTACATTGTCCAGCTATGCACTTACACCTCTATTTGAAGGTTTGGTGATGCGTGCTTGGAGTGAGGAGCAACTGGCTGAATTGGAACTTGTCCTTTCGAAATTCGATTGGTTGGAGGCTTATAGAGTGGTAGTCGTTAGTGACTTGGCTGGGATCAATCACACCTTTGATAAGGTCCTGAAGGGAAATGCTTTTGAGAAAAAAGTATTCATCAATTCCATATTTCCGGGGCCGGTGACTCCTGCTTTTTATATTCCGGGTTGGGTGCGCCGCAATCAGATGAATTACAATAAGGCGGCTACCGATCTGGCCCCCTTACTGGTGGATTTCGAGTCAAGGCGTGTTCACGCTGAAGAATCTATCGAAAACCCCATTCCAAAATTAGGGTACCATTATTTTATTCTTGGCCAGCAGGACCCCCGGGGCTGGCTGAGCTCGACCCTCAGGAAATTTTCCCGTACCCAAATAGATTTAAATTTGGCTCGGGTTGCCATTGCCTTGGAACGGTATCAGCTCAAAGAAAAGAGCTATCCGAATAGCCTTGAGGCTTTGGTCCCGACCTATTTGAAATCCGTTCCCCATGACATTATGGATGGGAAGCCACTGCGGTATGTGCGCAAGCAGAATGCTTATCAGCTCTATTCAGTTGGGTGGAATCAGAAGGAAGAGGGAGGGGCTTATGATAAAGATTCAAGGAAAGGTGACTGGATTTGGTATGCTAAAGCGAATAACCCTGAGGCACTTTCTGGATTGCCAGCCGGAGGGCAGTTGCCGCCGGGTAAAACTTTTGCGTGGACCGCTGGCGTGAATCAACAGTCATTGGATCGGTTTTATGTAGGTAAATCACAGGCACAGGTGCAAAAAATATTTGGTAAGCCGGATCAGACCCAGGGACAATGGTGGGGTTACACCGGCTTGAACATTACTAACGCTCAAGGAACCAAATACAGCACCGCCTGGTTTGGCTTTACCAACGGTGTGGTGCAACAGGTGCGAATTGATAAATAAGCCTTCTGAGGTAAGTTATATCCTTGGCAGCAGGCAATGGCTCTTTACCCTTTACCCCTAAGCCATGAAGTTACATTTGCTCCTCCTATTTCCTGCGCTAACGCTCCTAGCAGCTGAGCCTGAGCCTGACCCCAAGGAACTGCCGCGTATTCCGCATACCCCGG
>CAZAIZ010000276.1:0-3082 GCA_964485275.1 uncultured Pedosphaera sp. | reverse complement strand
CCGTGGCATAGATCGCTCCAGGCTTTCTCTCCCGGTTGAGTCTCTCCATGGGCCTTGGCCTGCGTTGCCAGGAATGTTTGCGCTGCACGTGTCTCCTCCGGATCCGGCAACCGGCCAAAGGCCAATCGATAGGCAACGTTCACGCGTTCATTATCATCCTTTCCCGACTCCAGAATTCGCTTGGCCCAGATCTTGGATTGCTCCACCACAAAGGGGTCATTCATCATAATCAAGGCCTGCGCGGGAACGTTGGATGAGGAACGCCGGCCAACCGAGGAATGGGGAATGGGAGCATCAAACGCCATGCTCATCGGTGAAAGAAAATTTCGTCGCACTTCCTGATAAACCGTTCGGCGGCCTGCTCCATCCACAGGGCCCGATCGCCCTGGTCGGCCGCGACCTTCCATAAACGTAGTTAGATGCACCGCCACCGGCGGCCCATACATTTTCTTATCCAACCGACCGGCCACCGCCAAAACCGCATCACGGATTACTTCCCCCTGCAGACGACGCACCGACATACGGTGTAACAGCACGTTGGACGGATCCTTGGTTTCAGCAGCTAGATCAGTCGGTTTACTGCTCATCTGGTAGGTCTTGGATAGCATCACTTCACGAATCAATTTCTTGGTGGACCATTTCTGTTCAACCAGTCGGCCAGCCAACCAGTCGAGTAATTCCGGATGCGAAGGTTTCTCTCCCAACACTCCAAAGTTATCTGTGCTGGGAACAATGCCCCGACCAAAAAGATGATGCCAAATCCGATTGGCATATACGCGCGCAGTCAACGGATTTCTAGCACTGGCAATTTCACGCGCCAGTTCCAGGCGGCCGCTGCCACGGGGGTTGGGTAAATTTTTCGCAACCAATGCAGTCAGGTACTGGCGCGGTACTTCGGCACCCAGATTCTTGTGGCTGCCGCGAACAAAGAGTTTCTCGTTGCGTCCGGACCCCTCCAGCATCACCGGCACCACTGCCGGCCGGGGAATTGATCCGGAAAGTTTATTGTACTCATCCAATAGCTTGAGGGTTCCCTCATCAGTTACTTTGATTGGATCCGGTAATTTCGGCAGCGGCACTGCCGGTGGTCTGTTATTAGCTGATAACCAAAGTTGTTGAACCGCCCCGTAGGAATCGGGGCCCGACCCTTTTCCGGCCGGGTCGCTATTGGAAAGATCGGTAATCTCCAAATAGCATTCGTGTCCTTTCCACATACCCAGATTAAAGGTTACCCAATGAGGTTTTTCATTCTTAACGTGGCGGGTAAGACCACCATAAATGGGATTGCGAATAATCCTGAAATTATCAACCACCACACTGAATCTGACATCAGCCCCCAGTGCCAGGATATGGATGAAGTTCTCGGAAATTGTGAAGCTGGGCGAGCGAAGAGTTCCCTGGAATTTCCGACTCAAGAGACCACTATGGAACCATCCGGACAACACCGGCTGTACCGCATTGGCTCCGATGGTAAAATCTCCCTGAGCGGTCACCCCATCACTCCAAGCTACCCCATCGGCAAACCAGTCCTTGCCCCCGGTTTGCTGGATATCAGAAATCAATTGATACCCCTCTGGAATTTTCTCTGACTGGGCAGCAGGTTGTCCTTTAACTGCATCCCCTAGCGCGGCAGCAATTTTCTTTTTAATGGCGGCCAACCCTGTTCTCTTCTCATCAAAGGTCCGGGGCCCATCCACTGACCCGTGGGAAAAGCTGCTGCTCTTAATAATACCGTAAAGCGCGTAATAATCCTCAGTGGAAATCGCATCAAACTTGTGCTCATGACAACGACTGCAGGCAACCGTGATTCCCTGAAAAGCTTTACTCAGCACATCAATCTGGTTGTCAATAATCTCAGCCTGATAAGCCCGCACATCCACCGGTGAATGACAGTGCTGCCCCATCCACCACCAGGTGGTGGCCAACCGACTTTCATTCCAACCGCCATCCTTTGCATAACGCGGTGTGATCTGATCGCCGGCAACGTGTTCCATGATAAAACGATCGTAGGGAACATCCCCATTGAAAGCCCGGATCACATAATCGCGATAACGCCACACCTCCAGGTTCGGAAAATCAAACTCGTGCCCGAAGGTTTCCGCGTAACGCATCAGGTCCAGCCAGTGCCTTGCCCAGCGCTCACCGAAATGGGGTGAAGCCAGAAGGTCATCCACAACTTTTTCAAATGCCCGAGGGGAATTGTCATTGAGGAAATCATCCACCTGTTCCGGCGTAGGCGGTAAACCAATCAGGTCATAGTAGGCGCGGCGAATGAGCGTGCGTTTGTCAGCTGATGCGGAGGGGCTAAGGCCGGCCGACTCCAGTTTGGCGAGAATGAAATTGTCTATGGATGAAACCGGCCAACCGGGTTTCTTTACCTTGGGCGGTGTCTGCTTTTTAACCGGATGCCAAACCCAATGCTCAGCCCTACGCTTGGCTAGGTCGAACATCTCCTCCTCACCGGATTTCGCAACTGCTTCCTTCGGCCAAGGAGCACCACGTTTCACCCACTCGGTAAGATCGGCCACCTGGGAATCAGCTAGCCGCATTTTTGGGGGCATCTCCAGATCCACATTCTGATACCCAATCGACTCCACCAGCAGACTCTTACCCGGCTTACCTGGCACCACAGCTGGGCCAGTTTCGCCTCCCTTAATCGCCCCCGCACGATGATCCAACCGCAGTTTGCCCTTCAATTTCTTCGACTTGGCACTGTGGCATTCGTAGCAATGCTCAGCCAGAACGGGCCGGATTCGTTTCTCAAAAAACTCCAGATCCGCCGCAGAAAAGTCTGCTGACCACAATGGTGTCGCAGCACATAGCGCTGTAAATAGAAGGGAAAGTCGTGTGATCATCTGTGAATGGATTGTAGGGTTCTTCTGCAGTAAATCAATGCATGGTTTGCTTGGCTTGCAGTGATTTTTTCCGCATGTTGACCGGTCTTTCATGAGCAACTCCCAGCACATTGAGAACCCGGATGTCATCCTGATTGGCAGCGGGATAATGAGTGCCACTTTGGGGGCTGTCTTGAAAACCCTTCAACCGAATCTGAAGCTTCAATTATACGAAGTCACTGGAGAAT
>CAZAIZ010000275.1:0-3100 GCA_964485275.1 uncultured Pedosphaera sp. | reverse complement strand
GCACGACATGAGCGTGAGCTCCCATGGGGTGAATGCCTTCAGTAAAAATCATGAGGCCAATGAAAAGATCTTCCAGTTCGCCAAGCTGGCCGGTATCCCCAATATCAGTGCCAACCCCAAGCCCGATAGTTTTGAGAGCCTCGATAAGCTGGTCAAAAAATATGATATCCGTATCGCCATCCATAACCATGGGCCCGATGCCCTGTATGACAAGATTGAGGACGGGTTAAAGGCCGTGAAGGGGCATGATAAGCGCATCGGTTTCTGCGCGGACCTGGGCCACTACATTCGCAGCTCGGAAGATCCGGTGGAAGTGATCCACAAGCTGGGTGACCGTTTATACGGTATTCACCTCAAGGATTTTGCTGAGCAAAAGAAAAAGACCCATGGGGTGATCCTTGGAAAAGGACACCTCGATGTGGTGGGTGTCTTTAAGGCACTCAAAAAGGTCCGCTTTCCGGCTAATGGCGCATTGAGTCTGGAATACGAGGAGAACTCGGCCAATCCGATTCCTGATATAGAGGAATGTCTGGCCATTACCGCGGCCGGTGCACAAAAGGCATTGAAGGGTTAAGAAAGTAAAAATCAATTCAAAGCGGGCGATGTCTTGAGATGTCGCCCGTTTTTTTGTAGGGTAGCCAACTGCCTGTATGCTGCAGTTTGCTGACATCCCATACAAATACTTTCCCCCCAAGCCCAACCGGTTGGTGGCTTGGCTGGGCGAACAGGGAAATAAGCGGTTTCATTTACCCGGACCAATGCACTTGTTGGAATCGGTGCAGGTGGAGAATTTTAAGGCCCTCAAGGATATCAATCGTCAGTACGGGGCACGCTTGCTGCTGTTGCCCAATCATTCCACTCATAGCGATCCTCAAATAATGGTGGAAGCCTGTCGACAAATCGACTTGTGGTCATTTTTTATGGCCGCCTATGATGTGTTTGAGCGTGATAGCAGGGTGGCATGGGTGATGCAGCGCATGGGCGCCTTTTCAGTAAACCGCGATGGGAGTGACCGCCAATCACTTAAGGATGCAGTGGAAACGGTGATTGATGGGCGCTACGGGCTGACAGTTTTTCCTGAAGGTAACGTGTACCTGATGAATGATCGTGTGACCCCTTTTCTGGATGGCCCAGCTTACATCGCCATGAAGGCTCAGCAGGAATTGAAGGAAGAGGGGCGGATCTTTGCCGTCCCTGTATCCATTAAGGTTACGCACCTGACTGATTGCCGCGAAGCGTTACAGGGGATGTTGGCGGACATGGCGCAAAAACTGGATGTGGATTTTGCTCCAGAGGATGAAATTGTCGGGCGGGTGCATAAGGTGGGGGTTGCCATGGTGCAGCGGAACCTGAAGATGCGCGGGTTTTTGCCGCCCAACCCCGACTACAGCGACCTGCCGGCTCTGCTGAGGCAGTCGGCTGGATTGATCCTCACCGGCTTGGAGGAAAAGATTGGGATCGAGCCCAAGAAACCGGATGATCTGATGGACCGGTTTCGCGGAGTTCGCCGGGAAATCCACAAGGTCAGGTCCGATCCGGACCGTGAGATCGATCATGCAGTGGCTGCGATCTGGGCGGATGAGGCAATCGTTGCCTTCAGGATTCTCAGTTATGCAGGGAATTATCTCAGTGAGAAGCCCACGCTGGATCGGGTAGGTGAAACCATTGAAAAATTACAGGAAGATTTATATGGCAAGGTTGTTGGCCCGTATGCGAGGCGCAAGGCATACGTTAGGTTCGGTGAACCGATTGATGTATCCGAGCAATTGGCCGCTGCGGCCAAGCCACGTTTGGCTATGGCGGCCCTAACCGAACAGTTTGAAGAGGGGGTGCAACTGGGGCTTGATGAAATCAATGAGGCCAATAACCATCCGGGCTCTGAAATGTTTTGAGTACATTGACTGACTCGATGCAGATGCGTGTTAAATCAATTCCTTCAGGCTGGCACCGTTGCCTTAATGTCTCCTGGCGATGAGTGAAGAGAAATCCCAACGACCTTTGGCCAACAAGGGGTTTGTTTCCTTGGTCGTTACCCAGTTCTTTGGCGTCATTAATGACAATCTGCTGAAGCAGGTGCTGAGTTTTGGTCTGGCTGCTGCCGGGATCTGGAGTGGAGTGCTGGGAGAGGGAGGGCATAGCTGGGTGGCCATGGCCCTGGTTCTGCCGTTCTTGCTGTTCGGCGCGATTGCCGGCCAGTTGGCTGACCGCTACAGCAAGCAACTGGTGACCGTGCGCGTCAAGCAGGCCGAATTTCTCATCGTGCTGGTTGCTTTTGCCGGGTTCTATTTCAATAACGTCTGGCTGGGTCTGTTCGCAATGTTTTTGCTTGGGACTCAGAGCGCCTTTTTTGGGCCGGCCAAGTACGGCGTGATTCCAGAGTTGGTGTATGACACCAAAATCAGCATGGCCAATGCGGTGATTATCATGCTGACCAATGTGGCTGCGATATTGGCAGTGATTGTGGGTGGGGCATTGTATGAAGCCTACCGCGGAACGGCTGCGGAAGGGGTACCCGATGGATTGTTGTGGCTCCCGGGCTTGGCACTGTTGGTCTTTGCAATTCTGGGATTGATTGCTGCCAAACAAATGCCGCCCCTGGAGGCCAGTGCTCCGGAGATGAAGGTGAAGTGGGAATTCTTTGCCCCTTATCTGCGGACGATAAGGAAAATGCTCTCCGGGGAGACACCTGTTTTTGTGGTGTGCATGTTAAAGGCGGCTTTCTACTTTCTGGCTTATTCGGTGCTTCTGATTTTGGCTGATTACACCATTGTCCTTGGTTTGCCCGAAAAGAAGGTGAGTGTTTATTTGTTTGGAACCATTGGGGTATCGATTGCCGTGGGGAGTGTTCTGGCGGGGGTTCTATCGCGTGGAGGGATTCAGCCCCGGTTAATACTAGCCGGGGGGATTGGGTTTGGCGTGGCCGGGTTGTTCCTGGCCTGGGCCCCTTCCAGTTATGTGGTTATCCACAAGGCGGAAGCCCGAAAGGCTGCTCAAGGACTGGCAGCCCTTCCCGAAGGAGCAAAGGTCAGTTACTTTCTTGATCGATCAAAAAAACGATTAAACGAACTTCGGAGCGATCTGGATTATCACAAGGAGCAGT
>CAZAIZ010000274.1:0-3106 GCA_964485275.1 uncultured Pedosphaera sp. | reverse complement strand
TCACGCCCGACCATGATGTAGGGATGTCCGAGGTTTTCGCCCAGCCCAAAGACAAGATTTCCCTCCAGATCAAAACACAAACCGCTCAAGCCGTTGTGGGGATAGACGCCGGTTGTCTTGAGAGTAATGACATCTTCTTCTTTATCGGCTTTTCCATCACCGGTCGTATCCTTGAGGCGGAGAATGCGGCTGCGTTCAGCCAGATACACCCAGTCGTCGGTTCCCACGCAAACATCCATGCCCATGAGTAGGCCTTCATAAAACACCGAACGAGACGCTTTGCCTTTGGCTTGTGGGCTAAACATCAACACCCGGTCGCGATCCGGTCCTTCATAGTCTCCGGGACGGAAATGGGTGTGGCTTTCAATAACCAGTACGCGCCCCCTGGAGTCGATACCCAGTCCCGTGGGGGTGACGATCTGTGGGGCTTCGGCTACCAGTTCAACAACGATGCGTGAGTCAGGGGATTTTGGGGTCTCAGCACCGGCCAAAGTCAGGGAGAAGGCACTCAGTAGAAACAAAATTCGCATAAGATAGCTGGAGCCAGTGACCGGACTTGAACCGGTGACCTATTGTTTACGAAACAATTGCTCTACCAACTGAGCTACACTGGCCAGTGGCATAGAGTTTTATATGCCCTATTTTTCCGGGCAAGTAAATTGGAGGTTTCCAATGAAAGTGCGCACGCACTTTTAGGTGGTACAAATCAACAACCAGATAAGTCATCTGCAAAGGGGTAGAGTATCCGACGTTGAGATGTTGGTAACCACCCCAAGCTTGACGGTTTCACCGGTCAATCGGGCATCAAGAAGGGTTTACTGCAATATGTTGGCGCGACCGTTGAAGGTCGGGTTCTGCATATTTAGGAATAGGAACTCAGGTCCCAGCGCGGGCATGCGCATCAGCATCCTTAATTTAATGTTTAAGCTACCATATTGCAGCATGGTACTCATGCTGCGGGTGCTGGTGACATTACCAATGGCAGATGGGTTGAAGTTCGTGGTAAACACCCCTGAGTTCCAGTTGTTGCCCTGGTTGTTGGAGAAAACGCCCGGGTTAACAACGAAGTTTCCAAAAAACGAAGTGAAGTTGAACAGGCTGTTTCTGGTATAATTTTGCAAGCTAGAAGAGCTGTCGTTAATGTTGTCGGTGCCAATTGGCACCCGTTCGTAGGTATAGGGTACAACCCACCGGAAGGAGGGAGGTGTTGTGGCCGGCGTAACGGCTACTGATGTGCGAGTGACCCTAATCATCCATCCCATCTGAACTGAAACAGGGTTGTTGAGTTGTGGTGTCGGCCCGACGGCAGCAAGCGCTTGAATCGCGGCCAAGGCAGTGATGTTCGTGCCGGTGCCGGGAAGCAAAATATCATATGGGAGTCCGGCCAATGAAAAGTCTTTTAATCCTTCCAGACCTCCCCGGCCTTGAGATTGGACATTGAAGTCATACCAATAGTAACATCTGGACCACTCACCGGCTATGCCTACCTGAGTGGAAAATTGTGTGGCAGCTCTGGAACCATTAGGCTGTCCTCCCACACCAACCGGGTCCTGCCAATTCTTGTCCGGCCAACTTCCAGCGGGGGCCGGTGGAGACCCATCGTTAGTTCCGTAGTCTGTGACACCATAACCCAGATATTGTGGTCGCACAGTAACTGCTCCACCTGTTATGGCTGGTGGAATGACATAGCTTCTGGACCTATTCAAATCATCAATCATCGGCCTTTGAGGCGCCCTGTAGAAAGTGATCCCGCCATTATTAACAGGGCCATAGAGACGTAGGTTTGGGTTGGTCTGCGGATTTACCAGGGTTGTTCCGCCCGGGGTGGTAGTGGACCACCTAGTGATTCGGCGGTTAGCAAAGGAGCCAAATGTTTGGTTGGCATCATACGGCAAACCGGTAAGAGGGTTTATCCCTGGCATGGAAAACCAGTTGACACGGACTGCCCCAGGCGTGCCCGCTGGTACTGGCAGACCGGTGGTTGGATCAATCCATGGATTCCATGATGAATTTATATCAAAACCCGGCAGCCCAGTTAAGGGGTCTGTAGATCCGTTCTTGTCTGGATTATATGAATTGGGACCTCTGACTGCACCCGGGGTACCCGTAGGCACCCTTTGGCCGGTAATGGGATTGACCCACCTGACAGGCATGGGCGCAAATGGCTGTACGACCGGACGGAAAAGAAATCTGGGAATAGCCTGCCCCACTGTATCCATTGCCAACACAAATAAAAGGGATGCTATTAGGGCTCTCATGGGTTGATCTCCTGTCCGTACTATACTGCCAAATCTACCACTTTCTGTCAAAGCATGAATAATGCCATAACTGCAATAAAAGACGTATTACCAGGGCTTAAGGTTACGGTCTATTTATTGGAGGCAAGTTTTTCGTTTAAAATGATGAAATCACTGAGAATTTGCAAAGTTTCACGTAACTCCGGGTCTAAATTAAAGATATTCAAATCTTCCAAAGGGTCTGGGTTTGGGGCGATACTTTCCTTTTTGGCCCTTGGGGGGGCCAGTTTTTTTAGGGGTTTGTCATTTTCGGCTATTTTAAGGTCAACTTGATAGTACTCTTCAGAGGGTAAGGCTCGCTCTGCGCGTTCCTTGTTTCGGCTTTCGATGCGTTCCTTGTTTTTCGCACTCTCCTTGCGGCGCTTCGCTTCATTTAAAGAAACGCTTGGGTTTTCCTTGCGGTCCTTTGCTCGTTTTATGTCCTCCAAAATATATTTGTAATCCTGATCTGAGCTGACGCGCTTGGTGGAGGCGCGGCGCAGGGAGGTGAAAAAGGCACTGACTTGGTCAAGCGAATCGTATTGAGCCTCAGCAATCTTGTCAGATTCAAGGGCACGGGGCAGATCGCCTTCACTGGTGCCAATATAATCGAGAATCGAGGGGAGTATGATATCGGGGGTAACGCCATCGCGCTGAGTGGTGGCGCCGTTGATCCGGTAAAATTTGGAAATGGTAAATTTAAGCTGACCTGAATCTTCTGTCAGTCGTGCAATAAAGGAACGGTTGAGGGGAAGGATTTGTTGGACTGTTCCTTTTCCGTGGGTTGCCTTGCCTCCAACAATGATAGCGCGTCCGTGATCCTGCAGGGC
>CAZAIZ010000273.1:0-3113 GCA_964485275.1 uncultured Pedosphaera sp. | reverse complement strand
TGCTTGCGTGTCCATCGCCCTGCAGCAGCGTTTACCTGAATCCAAGGGCCATTGGTATGATTATACGACTGAAGTGGGCGTCATTTATGATCCTTTTCTCAATGAAATGTGGACAGCCAAGAGTGGAGGAAAAGCCAAACTGAACGGGCGGGTAATCAAGGTAAGTGAGACCGATAATCTGGAAAGTTCGGTGGTCTCAATCGGTTTTGCCAAGAGTAAGACGACATTGAAGAATAATCTGCCACTTTTTACCCGCCTTTATCAGCGGGTTCTCAAGGTGCGCCTCATGGGGAGTGCGGCGCTGGCGGTTGCCTGGACTGCGGCCGGTCGGCTTGATGCCTACCGCGAAAACGGCATTCACTTGTGGGATATTGCCGCTGGGGGGCTTATTCTGGAGTGTGCCGGTGGAGAGTTTTGGCGCAAGCCGCTGCGGGGAAAATATACCTATGAACTAATAGCCAGTAATGGCCGTTTGCGTAAACGGATTGAAAAGATGCTTTAAAGGCGGCAGGCCCTCGCAAATGCTTTGAATGGTTTAAGGAATTCCGGATATTTTTCCCATAACCGTTCCGGATGGAATTGCATCCCCAAAAGAAAAGGTCTGGTCTTTGCCTCCTCTTCATTTAGTTCGATCGCTTCAATGATTCCATCGCGAGTTTTACCGGTAGCACGAAGCATGGGGGCTAATTCCCCGACAGCCTGGTGATGGGCACTGTTTACCTTGAGGGTGCGTTTCCTGAATATCCGGTGCATGAGGCTTCCGGAGATGATATCGATATCATGAACTGGCCGGTGCGCCTGATTTTTGCGGCTATGATTAAGTGAGTTGGGGCATTCCAGAGGGATATCGGTAACCATGCCACCTCCGAGAGCAACATTGAGCACTTGCGGACCACGGCAGATGGCTAATAGGGGTTTATTTTGTTTAAGAGCCTGTTCAATCAGAAGTAACTCCGATAAGTCCCGCTGAGGATCAACCCCCCCGGCAGTGGCTCGAATTTTCTTGGGGAGATCTGGGTTGTACAGGTTAGGCTGCAGGTCGTCTCCCCCGGTCAGCATCACTCCATCGGTTCGAGAAACCATGTCCCGGATAATTTTTTTGTCGGGTAAATTAGGCATCAAAACTGGCGCGGTTCGGGCTTTGACCAGTGTGCGGGTATACCAATGGGAGAGGCTGGTGGACCAATCCTTGAATTCGGCTCCCTTCTGCTCGTTCATGGTTGATAGCAGGATTACGGGAAGTTTACTCATGGTTTAGCTTCTGGGTAATGCTCTTTAATCGTGCTGATGAGACGGTCCTCCTCGATCTCGGGAATTAGATTGCGCTGAATTCGGCGTCGGACTGAATCGAGTAGTTCCATCCAGTCTTCCAAATCCGGGTTATTATAATCGTTCCAGTTATCAAGCTTATGGACCCGGATACGAAATAGCCATCGGTTGCCTACTTTGCGGGCGCAAACTCGGATCTTTTCGCCGTCTTCGTCAAGACGTTTCCAGCCTATCTCACCCTTGTTGGCCATGCTACTCGGGTAATTCCACGCTGGCCACAGCGTGGGCAGCCATCCCTTCGCTCCGTCCTACAAATCCCATTGTTTCGTTGGTGGTAGCCTTGATGCCGATATCTTTGGGGTTTACGCCCAGTGCGGTGGCGATATTACTCTTCATATCCGAGATATACGGCGCAATTTTTGGGGCTTCGGCAATCAGCATGGCATCAATATTAATAAGCCTTCCGTTTTGTTTCTTGATTTGCCTTGCGGCTTCCTCGAGGAAAATTTTACTGGAAGCGCCTTTCCACTGGGGGTCACTGGGGGGAAAGAAGGATCCGATATCTCCTTTCCCCAAGGCCCCGAGTATTGCATCACATATGGCATGCATTATTACGTCGGCATCGGAATGCCCATCGAGACCTTGGTCATGCGGGATCTCCACCCCGCCAAGGATTAGCGGTCGCCCCGTTTTAAGTTGATGGACATCATAGCCCAAGCCTACGCGATTCATTGGGTTAAGTGTAAGGGGATGAAGTTCATCTCTCAATATTTACCATCACGCACTTCAAAATGGGTTGGCTTGCCAAGGCTTGGGCCCTCGGATTTGGTCCAGTGGGCGGTCCATTGCAGCATGGTGTCGAGTGTGGTTTCCGGTTGGCCAAAGAGTTCGGTGGCCCGGGCAGGGTTGTTGAGCCAGGCAGTGGAAGATTCAGTGCCGGTGAATGTTGATTCGCGTTCGAGCAGTTGCCCCAGTTTCTCGGCTACGGCTCGAACCGACTGTGTCCCGGGGGCGGTAAGGTTTAGGATATTGGGTGAGGGCGAGCAGTGCCCTAGGCTTCGTATGATGCGTTCATTGGCATCCCCCTGCCAGATGCAGTTGAAATGGCCCATGGCCAGATCAATTGGAACTTCCTGCCAGATTTTCTGGGCGATATCATAAAGCACCCCGTAACGAAGATCGATCGCATAATTGAGCCGGATAATGGACGTGCTTATGTCGTGTTTCGCGCTTTGGTATTCAAAGATGCGCTCCCGGGCAAGGCAGGCGCCTGCGTATTCGCCAATGGGTTCAGGAGAGGTTTCCTCCGTGGCTCCGCCATCGGTGACCGGGACCAATGGGTACACGCAACCGGTTGAAAGTGCGACAATACGGCAATGAGTATAGCGCTCGCAGGCGTAGGCTGGAAGGAGAGTGTTCATCGTCCATGTCAGGCCGGGGTTGTCCTCTGTTCCAAATTTTTGGCCGACCAGATAGATGACATTCCTTGAATCAGGGAGAGAAGACCATTGACCGGCTTCAGCCAGATCGGCGGTGACCGTCTGCACTCCATTATTTTCGAGCCACTGCCGGGTGGTGTCGTTTGAATAACGGCTGATGGCGATGACTTCCAGTGGGTGGCCAGCTATATCCGCCGCATGTTTGGCCAACGCCGCGAGCGTGGGCCCCATTTTACCTCCTGCGCCCAATATGACTAATGGGCTTGTGACCTTTGGGATAAAACTGCATAGCGCGGATGAGGGCTGTGTAAGTATGGAGTCCAACTGCGCTTCATCCTTAATGATCTCAGGCTGCGCATTCATTAAAATGGTCGGAGCGGAGTGATTCGAACACTCGACCTCCTG